>JAPOUU010000107.1 GCA_026708505.1 Hyphomicrobiales bacterium
CGGAATTGACGCACGCCCGTAAACACCATCGCAATATCAAGGGCATCGGCGGCGGCAACCACCTCGTCGTCGCGCTTTGAGCCTCCGGGCTGAATTATCGCACGCACGCCGGACGCGCCGGCCTTCTCTATGCCGTCGGGAAACGGAAAGAATCCGTCCGATGCCAAAACGCTTCCCTGCAATGTTTTCTCCCCCGCCTTGCGAACTGCTTGCTCAACCGCATCAACGCGGGAAACCTGCCCTCCGCCAATGCCAATCGCGGCCGACTCCTTCGCAACAACGATCGCATTCGACTTCACATGCTTGCACACGTGAAAGGCAAAACGTAAGTCCCGCCATTCTTGCTCGCCGGGAGCGCGCTTGGTAACCGTTTGCAGCGAGTTCTCGTTCCAGCATCCGTCGTCGCGGGATTGAACAAGAATGCCTCCGGCAATTGAGCGCATTGCAAAACCGCGGGCCTCCGGCGAAGGTATCGAACCGGTCGCCAAAACACGCAACTCCGGTTTTTGTGCAAACAAAGAGGCAGCGGCTTCTTCCACCTCGGGAGCAATGACAAGTTCGGTGAAGTGCTTGGCGATTTCCTCGGCGGCGGCACGATCAACGGTACGGTTGCTCGCAACAACGCCGCCGAACGCGCTTATCGGATCACACTCCAATGCGGCAACATAAGCTTCAACGACGCTCGGGCGCGTGGCAACACCGCAAGGAATCCCGTGCTTGATAATCGCAACGCTCGCGCCGTCTCCGGCATTGAACTCGGCGATAAGCTCGAAGGCGGCATCGGCATCAAGGAAGTTGTTGTAACTCGGCGTCTTGCCCTGAAGCAGTTTTGCGCTCGCCGCGCCGACACGCTCCTCGTCACTTGAATAAAGCGCGGCAAGTTGATGCGGGTTTTCTCCGTAGCGCAAAAGATTCGACAGCTTTCCCGTCGAGGGACTCAAGCTCGGCATGTCGCCGTCCTGCGGAGTCATCCAGCCGCTGATGGCGGCGTCGTAGAGAGCCGTGCGCCGGAACGCCATCGCCGCAAGATGGCGCCGGAACGCCAATCCCGTCGAACCGTCATGCACCTGCAACTCCGCAAGCAAAACGGGATACTCGCGCGGGGATGTGACGACGCAAACATGCGCATGGTTTTTCGCGGCGGCACGTATCATAGCGGGTCCGCCAATGTCGATATTCTCAATGAGCTCGGCCTCGTCGGCGTTGCGCTCAAGGGTCTTCTCAAACGGATAAAGATTGACGACAAGCAAATCAATGCCTTTGATGTCGTGCTCGGACATATCCTTGCGATGCGCGGAATCTTCACGACGCGCAAGCAGACCTCCGTGAATGCGCGGATGCAACGTCTTCAGCCTTCCGTCCATCAACTCGGGGAATTCGGTAACATCCGAAACTTCAAGGATGGGAATCCCGGCTTGCTTGAGTGCATCCGCCGTTCCGCCGGTTGCTACAATCTCGATGCGGCGCTCATGCAGTGCGCGGGCAAGATCAACCAATCCGCTCTTGTCCGAAACCGACAACAATGCGCGCCGAAGGGCTGGAAATTCCGGATCCATTAACTCTCTTCTTTTATCCGGTCTCGAAAGGGCGATGCGGCATACACCCCGAGAATGCGGACTTCGGTCGTGAAGAATCCAAGCTCCTCCAACGCCAGCGCCACCGGGCGTTGCTCCGGGTGCCCTTCAATGTCCGCGTAAAACTGCGTTGCGTAAAAATTACCTTCCAACTGGTAGCTCTCCAACTTCGTCATGTTCACGCCGTTGGTCGCGAACCCTCCCATCGCCTTATACAAAGCGGCGGGAACGTTTCGAACGCGAAACACAAAACTCGTAATGCAATTTTGCGCGGACGGGTCCATCTTGTGCGGCTCCGCCGAGATTGCGACAAAACGCGTTGTGTTGTGCGTCATGTCCTCAATGTTTTCACGCAGGGTTTCGAGTCCGTATATCTCGCCGGCAAGTTTGGACGCTATGGCCGCGCAAGTTTTATCTCCCGCGGCGGCAATCTCGCGCGCCGAGCCCGCCGTATCCGCGGCGACACGGGACTGCAACCCCAGTTCCAACAGCAACGCGCGGCATTGCGACAACGCCTGGACATGCGATTGAACCGTACGCAAATCCTTCAACTTCGCGCCCGGAACACCCAGCAGGTGATGGTGCACCCGCATGAAGTGCTCGCCGACAATGTGCAAATCCGAATCCGGCAGTAGGGAGTGAATGTCCGCAACCCGGCCCGCAAGCGAATTCTCGATCGGGATCATCCCCAGGCGGGCGTCTCCCTTCGTAACCGCGGCAAAGACGTCGTCAAACGTCGCGCACGGCTGCGCGCGCATGTCCGGATACGCCTCCAGGCAGGCGATATGGGAATTCGCGCCTTC
>JAPOUU010000024.1 GCA_026708505.1 Hyphomicrobiales bacterium
CCTGGAGCATGCGCTTTTCGTTGCGCACGATGATGTCGGGCGCGCGCAGTTCGATGAGCCGCGCGAGACGGTTGTTGCGGTTGATGACGCGGCGGTAGAGATCGTTCAAATCCGACGTTGCGAAACGTCCCCCGTCCAGCGGCACAAGCGGACGCAGGTCCGGCGGCAAAACGGGAATGACCGTCAATATCATCCATTCGGGACGGTTGCCGGACTGAATCAGGTCTTCGACGAGTTTCAGGCGCTTGATGAGTTTCTTCTGCTTGGGCTCGGTGTAGCCCGCATCGAGCTCCCCGCGCAGTTTGAGCCGCAGCGCTTCGAGATCAAGGCCGACGAGCAGTTCGCGGATGGCCTCCGCGCCGATGCCCGCGGTGAAACTGCCTTCGCCGTATTTTTCCTGCGCGTCCATGTATTCCGCCTCCTCGAGGAGTTGGTATTGCTTGAGGTCGGTGAGTCCGGGCTCGACGACAACAAAGCGTTCGAAATACAAGACCTGCTCAAGACCCTTGAGCTGCATATCGAGCAGCAGGCCGATTCGGCTCGGCAGCGACTTGAGAAACCAGATATGCGCGACCGGGGCGGCGAGCTCGATGTGTCCCATGCGCTCGCGGCGCACCTTGGAGAGGGTGACCTCGGTGCCGCACTTCTCGCAGATGACGCCCTTGAACTTCATGCGCTTGTATTTTCCGCACAAGCATTCGTAGTCCTTCGTGGGGCCGAAGATGCGCGCGCAGAAGAGTCCGTCGCGCTCGGGCTTGAAGGTTCTGTAGTTGATGGTCTCCGGCTTTTTGATCTCGCCGAACGACCATGCACGGATGCGCTCCGGCGATGCGATCATAATACGCAGCGAGTCGAAACTGCGCGGCGCCGTGGCGTGCGGACCGAAATGGTTCATGATTTCCTGATTCATGTGCGCTCTCCCGTGATGGCTTCTTTTTGTGGTTGTTGTGGCGTTTGCGATTGCTGCTCTCCGGTGGTCTCCTCGACATCAAGTCCCAGCGCGCGCATCTCCTTGACGAGCACGTTGAAGCTTTCCGGAACGCCGGCCTCGAAGGCGCTCTGCCCCCGCACGATGGATTCGTAGACCTGCGTGCGTCCGGCGACGTCGTCGGATTTTACCGTGAGCATTTCCTGGAGCGTGTAGGCGGCGCCGTAGGCTTCGAGCGCCCAGACTTCCATCTCGCCGAAACGCTGCCCGCCGAACTGCGCCTTGCCGCCGAGCGGCTGCTGCGTGACCAGCGAGTAGGGACCGATCGAGCGCGCGTGGATCTTGTCGTCGATCAGGTGGTGGAGTTTCAGCATGTAGATGTAGCCGACGGTCACCTGTCTTGCGAACGGCAGACCTGTGCGTCCGTCATAGAGGGTTTCCTGCCCCGAAGGATTGCGTCCGGCTTTCTCGAGCATTTCGGTGATGTCGGACTCGTGCGCGCCGTCGAAAACCGGCGTCGAAATCGGCACGCCGGAGGTGAGGCTTTGGCCGAGCGAGACGAGATCCTCTTCTTCGGAGACGGCCTTCTTCACCTCGTTTCCGTAGACATGCTCGATGAGCGAGCGGATTTCCTTTACGGGCTTGTCGGTTTTGGTGCCTTTGGCCTGCGCCTCGCGGTATCGCTCGAGGGCGTCGTCGATTTTGCGTCCGATGCCCGCGCACGCCCAGCCGAGATGCGTCTCGAGGATCTGCCCGACGTTCATGCGCGAGGGCACGCCGAGGGGGTTGAGCAGCACATCGACAACGCTTCCGTCTTCGAGGTAGGGCATGTCTTCACGCGGAACGATGCGCGAGATGACGCCCTTGTTGCCGTGGCGTCCCGCCATTTTGTCCCCGGGCTGCAACTTGCGTTTGACGGCAACGAAGACCTTCACCATCTTCATCACGCCGGGAGGAAGTTCGTCGCTGCGGCGGAGTTTTTGCAACTTGTCGTCGAACTCCTTGGAAAGTTTTTCTTTCGAGAGTTCATATTGCTCGCGCAAGGCTTCGACATCGGCCATGATTTTGTCGTTCTTGAGTCCGATCTTCCACCACTGCGCCTTGTCAATGGAATCGAGCAATTGCTGGGTGATGACTTGTCCGGCGGACACGCCCTTCGGCCCGGAGGCGGCAACGCGCGAGAGCAGCGTGTCGGCGAGTCGTTTGTAGACGTTGCGCTCGAGGATTTTACGCTCGTCGTCGCAGTCTTTTTCGATGCGCGAGATTTCGTCGTTCTCGATGGAGAGGAAACGGTTGTCCTGCTTCACGCCGTAACGGTTGAAGATGCGCACCTCGACCACCGTGCCCGATGCACCGGGCGGCAGGCGCAGCGAGGTGTCGCGCACGTCGGCGGCCTTGTCTCCGAAGA
>JAPOUU010000049.1 GCA_026708505.1 Hyphomicrobiales bacterium
TCGATAAAGAGACCGTTGAGGAAGTTGCTGCCTCTTTCCTTAAGCGGCACAACCTGATCAACTAACCAGGCAGTGATGGCCGGGCCGGAAAATCAACCGGTCCGGCTTTCCGCTGGCAAATGTCATGACACTCTCGATAAGAGGGAGGAAATGGGTACGTTGCTTGCGGAGATGACGGCCCCATTCCGGTTTAGAGTGGTGGGCGCGGCTGGGATTGAACCAGCGACCCCTGCCGTGTGAAGGCAGTGCTCTCCCACTGAGCTACGCGCCCCCGGAACATATCTAACCCAAATCAACCTTCAAAAGCAATCCTTCCGACGGCGAATCTCCGCGAAGACTTCCTCGTTGCCGGCGCGTAAAAACGGATTTGTCCGCTTCTCCATATCAAGAGAACTCGGAACCGTCGGAATGTTTTTTGAGCGCAGCATTCGAACTTCTTTCATGCGCGCTTGCAGGTCAACGTTGTCCGGCTCAACCGATAAGGCAAAGGAACCGTTTGCTTCGGTGTATTCATGTGCACAGTAAAGAAGCGTGTTCTCCGGCAGGCGCATTAACTTGTTGAGCGAGTTCCACATCTGTTTTGCGGTGCCTTCGAACAGTCGTCCGCATCCCATCGAGAACAATGTGTCGCCAACAAAGGCAACATTATCTTTTTCAAAATGGTAAGCAATGTGTCCGCTCGTATGTCCGGGAACTTCGAGGACGCGCGCAGCACTCCCGCCCACTTGGACGGTATCGCCTTCAACGGCCTCCACGTCAATTCCGGGAATGCGCGACGCCTCGCCTTTAGGACCGGTAATGCGACAACCGGTTTTCTCCTTCAGGCGAAGATTTCCGCCGGTGTGGTCGCCGTGATGATGCGTATTAAAGATATCGGTGAGATTCCATCCGCGCTGTTCGAGGGCGCCCAGGATGACATCGGCGTCGGGAGTATCAATTGCAGCCGTAGAACCACTCGCAGAATCGTGCAATAAGTAGGCGTAATTGCTGTCCAAGCAGGGGATTTGTATAATTTCCATAGAGTTCAGCATAGCAGATGCGATAGACTTATGCCATGAGTCTTGATGTAGTTGATTTACGGGATTTTTACGCCAATTCACTCGGGGGAGTGACGCGGGAGATTTTGCGCGGGCGCATTCGACAGGCGTGGCCGGACACCGCCGGCATGAATATCGCGGGTATCGGGTATGCGCTGCCCTATCTCGATATGTTCAACGAGGCGCGGCGAGTGGTTGCGCTCATGCCCGATTCGCTCGGTGTGGTCGCGTCCGCAAACGCGCATGGAAACAACCGTAGCGCTTTGGTCTTAGAGGATGCCTTGCCGCTGGCGGATTCAAGCGTAGATCGAATCCTTCTTATCCATTGCATGGAAGTCAGTGAAACTCTGCGACCGCTACTGCGGCAAATCTGGCGAGTTCTTGCTCCGCAGGGTCGACTGCTCCTCGTTTTGCCAAATCGACTCGGTATGTGGGCGCGGATAGAGAGCACTCCTTTCGGGCACGGGCGTCCATGGACCCGGGCACAACTGATGCAATTCTTGCGCGAAGCCATGTATGCGCCGGAATATTGTCGAACATGCCTGTCGGTGCCTCCGTGGTCGCCCTGCATGCGTTGGGCGAACGGGTGGGAGCGCGTCGGCAGAAAACTCTATCCCGGACTCGCAGGCCTCCTCATTGCCGAAGCAACCAAACAAGTTCATGCGCCTATACCGCGCGAAGGCCTGCGTGCCTTCGCACGGCGGCAAAAGGCATGGCAAACAAACGGAAATTATTCCGTTCGCGGACCCGGTTATCGTAGTCGGTAATATTTTCTACTATCTTCATTGAGTTTATTGCGATATGAATCTTTTATTATGCCAGAGGTTCAGCAGCACGGTTTTGTTTTTGAAGCATGGGTTTTAGATGTGTTTTTTGGTGGTTACAGGGGAGAGTATGGGCAAAAGTGGGATATACCTGCCGGGCACAATCAATCTTCTCTTCTGCCTCCTGAATTACGCTCCCTGCCCGTATCTGTGAAATCTATCAAATACGGTTCGCCAATAGCTTTGGGGGATGTATTGCGCCAGCGGACTATTGATACGGATTTTCTAATGATTGTCGGATTTTGGCAGCAAGAGAGCCCGGCGGAAAAGAACATCGTGGAGATTGCCGCCGTGAAGTTTTCGCACGAAGATTGGCAAGCATTATGGAATGATCTGACAATGGAAAGTCTGCAAGAGATTGATAGCCACATAAAGAATCTTGGCTTGCATTATTCCCGCGCAAGAGCAGACGCGAAGCAATGGAAGTTGCGACCCGAAGTGAGGAACTGCCGATTGACTATAAACCCAAAAATAGATTCCAGGGCACAGAGGCGGATTCAGTGCTCCTTGCCGTTTCCCTTATTTTGGAAATTGGCAGGACGGAAACCCGACCCGTCACCCCGGCCCGCTCTGTTTGGCCAGATATTTCCTAACCCTATTTTGTCCCCCTCGAGAACTTTCAACTAATCCTTCTCGCCAAGAGCCTTCAAGCGCTTCTTGGTCATTGCAATATATTCGGCCTCCTTTTCGATACCAATCCACTTCCTGCCTGTCGTTTCTGCGATAACGGCGGTTGTCCCCGAACCCATAAACGGATCCAGAACAAGGTCATCACGGCGGGAAGAGGAAGTTACCAGTTTCTCCACGAGGGCAAGCGGTTTCTGGGAGGGATGTCCGACCTTTTCCTTGCTGGCGCCTTTGAGTGAGGGGACGCGTATGATATTGGTTGCACACTTGCCCTTTAGGAGATGCTGTTCCCTCGCTTTCTTGTCCTTGTATCGTTTGTCGCGAAGGTAGAGTTGGATGGTTTCTTTGTCATAGGGAATCCGAACCGCATCTTTATCAAAGTAAGGTTTGGATTTGGCATCCTTCCTCAACACCAAAATCATCTCGTATTGGGGGAGGAACGAATCTTTACGCTCATAGCCCACAGCCCTGTCCCAGACAATCATGTCGTGAAATTGCATTACTTGTGCGAGGCGGGAACAGACATGAAGCCAGACATGCTCACGCTTGCCAAGTTGCCCGAATACATACAGCAACCCGTCATCGCGTAAAACCCGTCGGCATGCCTGAACCCAATTGACGGTGAATTGCAAATACGCTTCTTCGTCCTTCCAAGTGTTATCCCACTCATGGTTAAGCAAAACCTGAAAGTATGGCGGGTCTGCAACGATGGTCTGGACGCTATCAGGGGGGAGTTGTGGAAGGATGTCCAGCGCATCTCCCTCAATCAGCCTGCCATTGCCAATCGCATGCTCCCTGGATATACGTTTAAGCATTGCCTTCTCCCTGTTTCGTCAACTGTAGATAGATTATACGTTTTCCGATGGTTTTGGCAAGCAGGAATCTCATTCGTGAATTTATGGAAATTCCTTCGAATTAGTTGAAAATCAACGGCTGTTCGATCGGATAATTTCCAAACGAGTTAATCTTTTCGCAATAAAAACAATGCATTTTGCGCAAACAAATTCGCACGCCAGCCGAGTTCTCCGTGGAAATGGTGACGCCCTTTGTCGTCAAAGGCGACGGCCTTTTCGATGACATACCCCTTGCTTGCACTCAATTCGACAAAATCAAGTATCGTGCAAAAGTGCGTGTTCGGAGTTTCGTACCATGCATATGATAGTTCCTCTGTCACCGGCATCCGCCCCCGCAACGCCAGATACATCCGCACACGCCAATAGGCAAAATTCGGAAAGGAAACAATCGCGCGCTTTCCAATCCGCAACATTTGCTCAAGAACATCGGCGGGCTTTGACATTGCCTGTAAAGTTTGACTCAGGATAACATAGTCAAATGCACGGTCGGGATAGTCACGCAAAGCAAACTCCGCATCTCCTTGTATCACAGCCAAGCCGCGGGCAACGCATGCGTTCACACCCTCTTGGCTCAATTCCATGCCGCGTCCGTCAACGTTTTTGTCCCGTGTGAGAATATGGAGGAGGTCGCCGTTCTCGCAACCGATATCCAGAACTCTTGCACCTTCCGCAACCATGTCCGCAATTACCATCAAATCCGTGCGTTGCTGCTTCGGAGTCATCGTACACCTCGGGCTTTTGCGGCCGCATCAAGGAAACCTCGCAACACATTAAACATTTCGGGCTCTTCAAGCAGAAAAGAGTCATGCCCCTTGTTGCTTTCAATCTCCACAAAACTTACGTTCGCGGCACACGCATTAAGAGCGTGGAGAATCTGTTTCATCTCGCTGGTAGGGAAGAGCCAGTCACCGCTAAATGATACAAGGCAAAAACGCGCACGCGACTTCCTGAACGCATCGGCAAGGACGCCGTTGTAGTCGCTCCCGAGATCGAAATAATCCATCGCACGGGTCATGTATAAGTAACTGTTCGCATCGAAGCGGTCGACAAACGTAATTCCCTGATGACGGAGATAACTTTCGATCTGGAAGTCCGCATCGAAGCCATAGCTAATTTTTTCTCTGTCTTGCAGGTTGCGTCCGAACTTGTGGTGCAGGTTCGGTTCGCTGAGATAAGTAATATGCGCCGTCATGCGCGCAACGGCCAAACCCTTAGCGGGAGTAACGCCGCGCTCTGCATAGTTGCCGCTGTGCCAGTTCGAATCCGCCATAATTGCCTGGCGGCCCACCTCGTGGAACGCGATATTCTGTGCCGAGTGACGTGCGGCTGTCGCAATCGGTATGGCTGAAAAAACACGCTCGGGATAGATTGCCGCCCATTGCAACACCTGCATTCCCCCCATGGAGCCCCCCAACACGCAAAAAAGTTCATCAATGCCAAGATGGTCCAACAACATCGCTTGCGCTCGAACCATGTCGCGAATTGTCACAGCGGGAAAATCAAGATTATAGGGTTTTTGCGTGCCCGGATTTATCGATGTCGGGCCGGTCGTCCCCATACAGCCGCCCAGGCAATTCATGCAAATTACAAAGAAACGATTCGTGTCAATCGGCGCACCCGGCCCGACCATGAACCGCCACCATCCCGGCTTGCCGGTCATCGGATGCGTGTTTGCGACATGCTGGTCGCCCGTCAAGGCGTGGCACACCAAGATGGCGTTCGATTTCGAGGCGTTGAGTTCGCCGTAGGTCTGATATGCAATCGTCAAAGGCGAAAGCGCCACGCCGCAATCAAGCGTGAGGGCGGCTTCGGCGGGGAATTCAACCCGCTCGCCAACGTTGCCAACTTGTTCTACATTCATTACTTACGTCCTTGCCGCCGCCGAAATATCCGAGTATGATAGCATGACAAACTTTTAGCAAATCTTGCCCCATCCTGGAACATGAACGATATGACAAACCTCACGCAATTGCGACGAGACATTGACGATGTAGACACCCAAATGCAAGAGCTTCTCGCCAGGCGGGTCGCTCTGGTGCTGGAAATCGCCCGCATCAAAGACGGCGAAGATACGAATGCGAGTCCGTTGCGCCCGGAGCGGGAGGTCGCCATCCTGCGCCGACTGGCACGAGACCACAAAAGCGGGTTTCCTCTGGCCTCCCTCTTCCGGATATACCGGGAAATCATGTCGGTGAGCTTACAGCTTCAGCAGCGTTTTTGTATATCGATCTGGACGGGAGACAATCCGGCGCTTTCGAATCTCGCGCGTGATTTCTACGGATCCTCCATTCCTGTTTCCTACGAGTCGGATGCGCACACCGTATTAGAGCGTGTCTCGAAAGATGCGTCCGTGCTCGGCGTGCTTCCGCTGCCCGACGGAGGGGCGCAGGGGAAGTGGTGGCCCGGTTTGGTGCGGTATCGGCCGGGGCTGTCCGTTGTCGGATGCTTGCCGTTTCTGTTGACCGACGGGGCAGGGGAGTCCCGGGCATTGGTGATTGGATCAATACAATTTGTTCCTTCGGGAGACGACACAAGTCTGCTTGCGTGGAGTTTGGCCAGACGCATGGACATTCGAGACGCAGAGGCTTTTGTTTTGAATAATTTAGGCAGTCATGTTTGGCTTTTGGACAGTGGTGACGATGAGGATCAACGGTTGCTGCTTGCCGCCCGGGGACATGTCACGGGAATGGAGGATCAACTCAGCCCGTTACGCGAAATCGGCGCACTCACATTTTTAGGCGGCTATGCAAATCCGTGGCGTGAGGAAAATGGATCGTGAGCAAGCAGCCTTCTCCACACAAAGGCATTGATGCTATCGAAGCCTATGTTGCGGGCGCGAGCAAACTCTCCGGTGTAAGCGAGGTCATAAAACTCTCATCGAACGAGTCGCCGCTAGGATGTTCGCCGGAGGCATTGGAGGCAATAAGGAAAACGAATGCGGAAGGCGTGTCACGCTACCCGAACGCCTCGGCAAAGCCGCTGCGAGACGCCCTGGCGAATCATCACGGCATTGAGGCGGACAGGATTATTTGCGGTGCGGGGTCGGATGAGCTTTTCCATCTTCTCGGCAGGGCGTATCTGCGTCCGGGCGACGAAGTGCTCTATAGTGCGCACGGTTTTCTTGTCTATCCGATTGTTGCACAAAGCGCCGATGCCGTTGGCGTTGCGGTGCCGGAGAAGTCGTTGCGCACCGATGTGGACGCAATCCTGTCCGCGGTCACGCAGCGGACACGCATCGTGTTCATTGCAAATCCGAACAATCCAACCGGAAGCTACCTCAACAGCGATGATATTCGCCGGCTGCATCAGGGGTTGCGCAGCGACATTCTTCTCGTGCTGGACGGCGCTTACGCCGAATATGTTCAAGTTGATGATTATGATGCCGGCATCGCGCTCGCACGCAACGAAAGCAATGTGTTGATAACCCGCACTTTTTCGAAGGCGTACGGGCTCGCCGGATTGCGCGTTGGATGGGGATACGCCGCAGATAACATCATCAGCACGCTTAATAAAGTGCGCTCGCCATTTAATGTCAGCGGAGTTGCGCAGGGCGCCGCTATCGCCGCTCTCAAAGATGAAGGCTTTTTGCAAGGTTCTATCGAACACAACAACAAATGGCTTCCATGGTTGCTGGAAAACATCAACAATGCGGGATACGAGGCATTTCCGAGCGTTGGAAACTTTCTGCTGGTGCGAATACCTTCGCCGCTAACCGCACCGGAAGTGGATGCGTTTTTGCAAAAGAAGGGAATCATTCTGCGCCGCATGGAAGCCTATGGCTTGGATGATTGTCTTCGGTTGTCGGTCGGGCTGGAGCGGGAAAATCGCGCCGTTGTCGAAGCGCTTGGCGAGATTGTGTCGCACCCTGTGGAGTTGGCCGCATCATGAGCGGCGAGCCGATCTTTCAACGTGTCGTAATCGTCGGGCTGGGGTTGATAGGGTCATCGCTCGCACACGCCATTCGAAGACGTTGGAAGAAAACCACCATTATAGGCTGGGACATTGACCGTGACGTTAAAGACCGCGCGCAGAAATTAGGTTTTTGCGATGTTGTCCCCGAAAACCCACTCTCGGAGGTGGAAACGGCGGATTTGGTTCTGCTGTGCGTTCCGGTCGGCGCGATGGAAGAGGCAGGCAAGATAATTGGAGGGCATCTCAAGCAGGGTTGTGTTGTTAGCGATACCGGCTCGGTGAAGGGTTACGTTGCGCGTGCGTTGAAGCCGCATATCCCCGAGGGCGTTACTTTCATCCCCGCGCATCCCGTTGCGGGAACGGAGGAGTCGGGCCCGGATGCCGGCTTTGCAGAACTGTTTGACGGGCGTTGGTGCATTTTCACGCCTTCGGAAGAAACAGACGAATCGGCGGTCAAGAAACTCCGGGCCTTTTGGGAGGGATGCGGTGCGAAAGTAACCCTCATGGATACCGAGCATCATGATTCGGTGCTGGCAATGACAAGTCATCTGCCGCATCTCATTGCCTTCGGGATTACTGATTCGGCGGTACACTTGGAGGAAGCTATGAGAGACGAGGTCATTAAATTTTCCGCAGGGGGATTCAGGGATTTCACGCGCATTGCGGCCTCGGACGCTGTTATGTGGCGTGATGTTTTTCTACACAATCGGGATGCTGTTCTCAAAGCGCTGGATCACTTTTCCGACAATATCGATGAGTTGCGTAAAGCAATCAAAGGAGGGGATGCCGGCCGTATCGAATACGCAATTCTTCGTGCTCAAGAGGTTCGAAAAAGGATCCTCGAAGCCGGCGAAGACACCAAAGAACCGGATTTCGGCAGGCGCAAACAGTAAAGGAGCGTTTACAGCTGCTTTTGCAGGTCTGCAATCCAGTTATCCAATCCGACAAGCCGCTCGCGGCGGTGGCGTTCAGCGGTCAGGATTGCGCGGGCGGCGGAGACGGATTCGCCCAGGTCGCGATTGATAATGATGTAATCGTATTCGCCGTAATGGTCGACTTCGCTTGATGCCATCTTCATGCGCTTGCCGATCACATCCTCGCTGTCTTGGGCACGGGTTCGCAGACGGTTGAGCAATTCGCCACCATCCGGGGGCAGCAAAAACAATGAAACCAGATCATCCGGCGAGCCGTCCCGCAACTGCCTCACGCCTTGCCAGTCGATGTCGAACAAAATGTCGCGGCCTTCCAACAAAGCCCTCTCCACCGGTTTGCGGGGAGTGCCGTACCAGTTGGAAAAAACTTCGGCGTGTTCTATCAATTCGCCGCCTTCCCGCATAGCGTGAAAATCCGATTCGCTGCGGAAATGGTAATGCTTGCCGTCCATCTCGCCGTCGCGGCGCTCCCGGGTGGTCACGGAAATCGATAATTCCAGGTTTGCGCCTTCCTGCTCCAACAGTTCCCTGCACAGACTCGTCTTTCCCGCTCCCGAGGGCGAAGAGACGGCGAACATCAGGCCCCGGCGCTTCATTTGTTTCGCCACGCCTTCACATTGCGCTGGTGTTCCGCCAGGGTCGCGGCAAAACGATGGCCGCCCTTGCCGTCGGCGACAAAATATAAAAAGTTGCTTTCTATCGGGTTCAACACCGCCTCCAAACTTGCGGCTCCGGGATTGCAGATCGGCGTCGGGGGCAGGCCGCTCCGGCGATAACTGTTATACGGCGTATCCTGTTTCAACTCGCTGCGACGAAGCGGCCGTCCGAGCGGTTCTTTTCCCAAAGTCAGTCCGTAAATCACCGTCGGGTCCGCCTGCAGACGCATGCCTTTCTCCAATCGGTTCAAAAACACTGCGGCCACCACGGGGCGTTCGTGTTCCAATGCCGTTTCTTTCTCCACTATAGACGCCAGTATCAGCGCTTCATAAGGCGTATCCAAGGGAACATTCAGATTCCGTTGCCGCCATAATGAATCAAGTTTGTCGCCGGAAGCCTTCATCATGCGTTCTAACACGTCGGTGCGCTTGTCTCCACGTTCAAAATGATAAGTCTCGGGAAGCAGGGAACCTTCTTCGGGAACCGAAATGATTTCGCCGGTTAAATCGGGATTCGAACGCAGGATTTGAACAACCTCCCAGCTTGTTGTGCCTTCCGGGACCGTCACCTTGTAGGCAACGCTGCGGCCGCGACTTAATATCCCCGCGATTTGCGAGAGACTCGCACGTGCCGGTATCTGGAACTCTCCGGCTTGAAGATTTCGCTGCGTTCCCAAAAACATCACGCCCAGACGAAACAACACAGGCGACTCAATGACATCTTCCCGATGCAACTGTTCCACTATCGACCCGAGGCTGCTACCGGACGGTATTGTGACAACGCCGCCGGCATAATCTCCCGGGGACATCCAAGCGTGTGAAATTTTCCGCCAACCGGTATAACCGGCAGAAAACAGCAAACTTAAAAATAAAAGAAGCAACACAGTCGCGCGGACGCGTTGCTTCGATTTCTTATGAGCCGGATGAATGCGATTTGATGTACTCGATGGCATCGCCAACCGTCAGAATCTTCTCGGCATCGCTGTCGGGAATCTCCTGATCAAACTCATCCTCCAGTTCCATGATCACCTCGACGATAGCGAGGCTGTCCAAATTCATGTCCTCAAGAAAACTCGAAGATTCACTGATCTCGTCATAATTTTTCTTGGTCTTTTTCGCTATAACTTGTTTTACGCGCTCGGCGATATCATCAGACGGATTGCTCATTTTATAACCTCATTTTTAGTTTCCACGAATACGGCGGATTCGAAATCACCCGCCATGTGCTTCTTTTATAGAACGGTTGGATTTTCTTGCAAGCCTTTCTTACACCATTGCCATCCCGCCGTTCACATGGAGCGTCTGCCCCGTCGTATAGCCAGCTTCCTCGCTGGCCAAATAGGCCGCGACCGCGCCAATATCCCCGCCCGAGCCCATCCGCCCCTGCGGTATCCTTGCTAGGATAGCCCCACTCTGCTCCTCGCTCAACCCTGCCGTCATCGGGGTTTCCATAAATCCGGGGGCTATGCAATTGACGGTGATATTGCGGGCGGCGACTTCCAGAGCCAGCGAGCGGGCCATTCCCGACAGCCCCGCCTTGGACGCCGTATAGTTCGCCTGTCCGGGGTTGCCGGTGAAGCCGACCACGGAGGTCATGAACATCACCCGTCCCCAGCGGCGCTTGATCATGCCGCGCAGGAGCGCGCGCGTCAGCAGGAAGGGCGCGGTGAGATTGACCGTCAAAACCTCGTTCCACTGCTCGTCGCTCATGCGCATGTAGATATTATCGCGGGTGATGGCGGCATTGTTGACGAGGATGTCTACGCCCTCAAGCGTCTCGTCCGCGGCCGTGGCGAGGTCCTTGATGCTCGCCGAATCATGAAGGTCGCACACGAATACATCGGCGCGCTCGCCCAGTTCGCCGGCAAGCGCCTCCAGGGCATCCTTGCGGGTTCCGGACAAGCCAACCCGGGCGCCCTTGCTGTGGAGCGCACGGGCGATATCCGAACCCAATCCGCCGGATGCTCCGGTTATCAATGCGCTCTTGCCGCTTAAATCAAACATTGCTCATAACCCCTTAAGAAAACCCTCAATCTCGTCCGGCGTGCCCAGCGTCCCCGTGGTGAAATCCGAAGAACAGCGTCGAGCCAGGCCCGTCAAAACGCTTCCCGCGCCAACTTCCGCCACATCCTTCACCCCCGCAGAGACAAGATAGTCCATGCTCTCGCGCCAACGAACCATAGACACTATCTGCTCAACCAACAAGTCTAAAATTTCGGCTTGCGAATTCACGGGAGAGGCGGTCACATTGGCAATCACGGGAAGCATCGGCGCGGAGACCTCCACGCCCGACAAGGCGTTGCGCATCTCGTCGGCGGCGGGGGACATCAACGGACAATGAAACGGCGCGCTGACCGACAAGGGTATTGATCGCTTCGCGCCGCGCTCTTTCGCCAGGGACATTGCGCGCGAAACGGCATCCGCATGGCCGCTCACGACAATTTGTCCGGGGGCGTTGTCATTGGCTACAACGCAGACTTCACCTTCCGCGGCGGCTTCGGCGACTTCGACAACTTGTTCGACCTCCAAGCCCAGCACTGCGGCCATGGATCCTTTGCCGCTCGGAACCGCGCGCTGCATCGCCTCTCCCCGAAGCCGCAGCAGTTTCGCCGTATCCGCGAGCGAGAACATCCCGGCCGAACACAAGGCCGAGTATTCCCCCAGCGAGTGTCCCGCGACAAAATCCACCTGTTTCGAAATGTCCAAGTTTCCCTCCCGGCGCAGCACTTCCATCACCGCCATTGAGACCGCCATCAGCGCCGGCTGGGCATTCTGCGTCAGGGTCAGTTGCTCTTCGGGCCCCTCCCACATCAGCCTGGACAGGGCTTCCCCCAGCGCCTCGTCCACCGCCTCGAAGACCTCGCGGGCGGGTGCGTAGGCATCCGCCAATTCTTTCCCCATCCCGACCTTCTGGCTTCCCTGTCCAGGGAATAAAAATGCCCGCACCGTGATTCTCCCGTTTATCGTTCCAATCTCCCCCAAGTCTAGCACTTTGCGCCTAAAATGTGCTATAAGTGACCTGTTACGGGGAAATCAGGAGATTGATTATGTCAGCCGAGCCAGCAGGCGCGCGCGTCACCATTGAGAGTATAAAAGGACGGGAAGCCGCGGAGCCGCCGCTCGTGTGCCTTACCGCATATAGCGCATATATTGCGCGGTTACTGGACGAGCACGTTGACATCCTGCTTGTGGGTGATTCTCTCGGGATGGTGCTCTACGGGATGGAAAGCACCCGCGATGTCACCCTTGAGATGATGATCGCGCACGCATGCGCCGTCGCGCAAAACTCGAAACATGCACTCACCGTCGTCGACATGCCGCGGGGGACATACGAGACTTCCGGCAGCGCCCTTGCCAACGCCAGGCGGCTCGTTTGCGAAACCGGGTGCGCCGGCGTCAAGCTCGAAGGCGGCAGCGTTCGCGCGGATATCGTGAAGCATTTGGTCGACAACGGAATCAACGTCATGGGACACATCGGCATTCTCCCGCAAAGCGTTCAGACTCCCGGAGGATACAAAGTCGTCGGCAAACATCCGGACGAGCGGAGCGCACTGCTCGAAGACGCGGCCGCCCTCGAGAAGGCCGGAGTCTTTTCCATCGTGATCGAGGGGGTGATCGAGCCGGTTGCGCGGGAGATTTCGCAAGCCGCCTCCGTTCCCCTCATCGGCATCGGGGCGTCTCCGCACTGCCAGGGGCAGATCCTGGTTGCCGAAGACATGCTTGGCCTCACGCAGAACCCTCCGCGTTTCACAAAACAATACGCACGGCTCGACGATGTCCTTCGGCAGGCCGTGATTGATTTTGCCGAAGATGTTCGAGCGCGTCGTTTCCCGTCCGCCGAGCATGTCTATCATGCGAACATCGAACAGCTTCCGCGTCGAAAACAAACCACACAACCGCAACATAAGAAATCCGCAGCAAATGGTTGATATCTTACGCGAAGTCGAAGAAGACCTTCGACGCGAGCGCTATCAAAAGCTTTGGAACGAATACGGTGTTTACGCCATTGGCGTCGTCGCCGCGCTGCTGCTTGCCGTTGCAGGATCGTTCGGCTGGCGCGCGTGGGTCGAAAGCCGCCAGTTGCAAGCTTCTTTCGAATACGAGCAGGCTGTTGAGGCCATCCGCGAGAGCAACACGGAGCCCAACCGTCAGACCCTTGAGAATCTTGCGCTTGCGGAGGCATCGGGATACGGGCTGCTCGCGCGCTTCCAGGAGGCCGCCGCCCTTGAGGACGCCGGCGAGCGTCCTGCCGCCCTTGCCATCTACCAGAGCATTTACGAGCACCGCGGCACCGGCGGCATTGAAATCCCCCAGGCGTTCAAGGATGTCGCGCGCATTTACGCCGGGCTTACCCTGCTTGGCGGCGGCGCGTGGGAAGCCGTTGAAACGGCCTTGCGTCCGCTGGCCGATTCCCAGCGTGCGGGCAGGCTCATGGCCGGCGAGATTCTAGCGCTTGCCGCCATCGAGCAAGGATACCGGGACGATGCTCTCGAATTCTACCGTCGCATTCCCGATGAAGAAGACGCTTCGCCGTATCTTAAAGAACGGGCCAAGGCGCTTCTCAGACTCTTTGAATACAAGCCAGAGGAAGAAGAAGAACAATGACATCTATTCGCAAATACTCGTCCTTCTTATGGGTCGGTGCGTTCGTGGTAATTTCCGGTTGCGACGTCGGAGACGGTGAAATCCTGTCCGGCGAACGCTACTCCATTCTCTCGCCGCAAGAGGCGATTGAAGCCGATCCGGATCTTCAGGACCAAACAATCGTTCTTCCGAATCCGGTTATTAACACGCAGTGGTCGCAGCCCGGGGGAAACCCCGCCAACTCGCCGGGAAGCCTCGCGGCGTCCCTTCCGCTTGAGCCTGTTTGGGAAATTTCCGCGGGGCAGGGGTCGAGTTCCGACGGATTTTTGACTGCCGTTCCCATTATTGCCGACGGGCGCGCATACGTTCTCGACACGAACGCGCAGGTGCGGGCTTTTGACACGGTGGACGGCGATGAAATCTGGGAAGTTGACCTTGTGCCCGAAGATGAGGACGAGGACGAAGGATTTGGCGGGGGCATTGCCTTCGAAAACGGTAAAATCTTTGTCGCGACCGGATTCGGAGATCTTTTCGCGCTGGACGCGGTCACCGGCGAGCGCATTTGGCACAACCCCGTCGGCATACCTTTCAGGGCGTCTCCGACCGCGTTCGATGACAGAATTTTTGTCGAAACCTACGACAACAACATGGCCGCATACGACGCAAACACCGGCATGCAGCTCTGGGCGCATCAGGGCGTCAGCGAAATTGCCTCCATTCTCGGATCGACTTCGCCCGCCGTCATTGATTCTACCGTCATCGTGCCGTACAGCTCCGGCGAGGTCGTTGCCATTCGCGTTGATACCGGAAGCGTGCTCTGGCGCGACCAGCTCAGCGCGTCCGCATCTTCAACGTCTCTTTCGCAAATCAACGACATTTCCGCGCGTCCGGTCGTTGACAGCGGCGAGGTCATTGTTGTTTCCCACGCAGGCGGAATAGTCTCCATTGATTTGCGCAGCGGCCGGCGCAATTGGGCGCAGCAAATTGACGGGGTGCAAACCCCGGTGGTTGTCGACAAATACATCTTTGTGGTTTTGTCCGACGGCGTGCTTATCTGCCTCTCGCGCGAAACCGGAGGAGTCTTCTGGTCGAAGAAACTTCCGGTGACGCAATCGGGCGATTCCGCCGCGACCGAATGGGCGGGCCCCGTTCTTGTCGGCGGCGCGCTCCTTCTCGTCTCTTCCGACTCGCAAGGCATCATCGTTGATCCGGGCAACGGCGACATCAACGAGTCCATATCGCTCGAAGGCGACGGATTCCTTGCGCCCGTCGTTGCAAACGAAACCGTATACATTCTCACGGACAACGCCCGACTCACCGCATACCAGTAGTCTTCGCCGTGTTTACCATCGCCATACTAGGGCGTCCAAACGTCGGAAAATCCAGTCTTTTCAACCGGCTTGCCGGCAGACAGAAGGCGCTTGTTCATCCGACCCCTGGAGTCAGTCGCGATTGGCGCGAGGGGCCGGCTCAACTTGGCGAGCTCCGCTTCAACATCATCGATACGCCCGGACTCGAAGAGGCTCCGCCTGATTCGCTTGTCGCGCAAATGTCGCAAACCGCCAAGCACGCGGCCGAACGCGCCGACCTTTGCATCATGCTCGTGGATGCCCGTGCCGGAGTGCTTCCCGAGGAGTTGCACTTTGCAAAGCAGTTGCGGCAAATGAACAAACCCGTACTCCTGGCCGCGAACAAGTGCGAAGGCGGCATCGACCCCGACAATATTGACGGCATCTGGGAGTTCGGACTCGGTGAAGCCATACCCCTGTCCGCGGCCCACGGCGAGGGGCTTGCCGAATTGCACAACGCTATCATCGGGCACGTGAAAGAAAAAGACGATGCTTCCGAACCCGCGCCCGAAGAGGGCAACGAAGTCTCCATTGCGATCATCGGCAGGCCGAATGTCGGGAAATCCAGCCTGGTCAACAAACTCGTCGGCGAGGAACGGATGCTTACCGGTGACACCCCCGGGATCACCCGCGACGCCATTGATGTTTCTTGGGAATGGAACGGGCAAAAACTCCGGCTTGTCGACACCGCCGGAATGCGGCGGCCGTCCCGCATTGAGGAAAAACTCGAACAACTCGCCGTCACCGACAGCCTTAAAGCGATTCGGAAGGCCGAAGTCGTCGTGCTGCTGCTTGATGCGACGCAGGGGTTTGAACGGCAGGACGCACGACTCGCCAACAGGGTCATCGAAGCGGGGAAGGGGCTCGTCATCGGTGTCAACAAAACCGACCTCCTCGTCCAGCCGAACGAACAGCTCAAGCAAATCCAGGAACGCATTGAAGAAACCCTCCCGCAGGTTGCGGGACTGACCCTGACGCCGGTCTGCGCCCTGGACGGGACCGGCATGGACGCGCTGATGGAAACGGTTTTTTCCATGCATCAACTCTGGAGCGCGCGCATTCCCACCGCGCAGTTGAACCAGTGGCTGCGCGATGTCATAAAGGCGCATCCGCTTCCCATGCGGGGGCGGTCGCGGCTTCGTTTGCGTTATGCAACGCAGGTTGATGTCTGTCCGCCGAGTTTTGCGCTTTTCTGCAACCGCGCGGCCCTGCCGGACTCATACAGGCGTTATCTGATGAAAGAAGCGCGCATTGCCGTCGGGCTGCACGGCGTTCCGATGCGCTGGCATGTGCGGGTCGGGAAAAATCCCTACGCCTGACCTCCGTGCAGGGTTTCTCCGTGCAAGTCGCACGAGGGCAGGGCGAGTTTCAAAAACAACGGCGCAATGTCTTCCGGGGAGGGGAGGCGCGCGGCATCCTCGCCCGGCATTGCTTGCGCGCGCATTGCCGTGCGAACCGGCCCGGGGCTTATCAGGTTGATCCGCAGCGGCAGATCGCGCGTTTCCGCGACCCAACTCATCACCACCGCGTCCAAGGCGGCTTTTGAGACCGAATACACCCCCCAATAGGCGCGGCATTTTTGCGCCGCCCCCGAAGTCACGAATATCGCCCGTCCCGCATCGGACAGGCGCAAGAGCGAATCAAACGCGCGTATCAAGCGCCAATTTGCCGTGACATTGACTTCGAGCGTGCGCGTCCATTCATCCGCGGGAATATGCCCCAGCGGCGAGAGCACCCCCAGGCGTCCGGCATTGCCGACCAGAATGTCCAATTTGCCCCAACGCTCGAACACTTCCGCGCCGAGGCGGTCAATGGCTTTGCTGTCGGATAAATCCAGCGGCACAATCGTCACGCCGTTGCTTGCGCCCAGTGCGCGAACATCGTCATCCAGTTCCTCGAGCGCCCCGACCGTGCGCGCAACCGCTATCACATGCGCTCCGGCCCCCGCTAAAGCCATCGCCGCCGCCCGGCCTATTCCGCGCGATGCGCCCGTCACCAGCGCGACACGGCCATCCAAACGCTCCTCCACGACTCAGGCGCTCTCCGTCAAGAGCGACAGCTGGTCCTGGTGGCGGTCATAAGTTTCGTCCACCAAACGGGTGGGGTAGTCGCCCGTGAAACAATGGTCTGCAAACTGCGGCCGGTCGACATTGCGCGATTCCATTCCCATCGCGCGATACATTCCTTCCAGCGAGAGGAAGGTCAGCGAATCGGCGCCGATGAAATTGCGCATCTCGTCGAGCGAATACCGGGATGCCAGCAATTCCTCTTTCAAGGGCGTGTCAATGCCGTAAAAGTCCGGATAGCATATCGGCGGAGACGCCACGCAAAGATGCACCTCTTTGGCGCCGGCTTCATACATCATCCGAACCAGTTTCACCGAAGTCGTTCCGCGAACGATGCTGTCGTCTATCAGCACGACCCGCTTTCCGTTCACGCGCGAGCGGTTGATGTTGTGTTTCAAACGAACGCCGAGCTCGCGGATTTTTTGCGTCGGCTGGATGAATGTGCGTCCGACATAGTGGTTGCGGATAATCCCCAACTCGAACGGCAGGTTTGCCGTTATTGCATAACCTATCGCCGCGGGGACGCCGGAATCGGGAACGGGAATCACAACGTCCGCCTCGAAGGAAGTTTCCTGCGCCAGCTCGCGTCCCAGCGCATGGCGATAATCATAAATGCTTTTGCCGTCCACGATGCTGTCCGGTCTTGCAAAATATATGCGCTCAAAAATACAAGGGCGCGGATGCTTCGGCTGGAACGGCTTCAAGCTTTCGATGCCGTCCTCGGTTATCACAACGACTTCGCCGGGGTCGATTTCCCGCTCGAATTTCGCGCCGATGATGTCCAGCGCGCATGTCTCCGAGGTCAAAATCGGCGCGCCGTTCAAATTCCCCAATACCAGCGGGCGAATGCCGTGGGGGTCGCGAACGCCTATCAATTTCTTTGTCGTCAGAAACACCAGCGCAAACGCCCCTTCAATCTGGTGCAACGCTCCGATCAAACGTTCAATCGTCCGGGGGCTCCTGTCACGCGCAATCAATTGCAATATCGTTTCCGTGTCGGACGTCGACTGGAATATCGCCCCGGCGCGAACCAGCTCCGAGCGAAGCCTGCGGCTGTTGGTGAGATTGCCGTTGTGCGCGCACGCCAATCCGCCTCCCCAGAGGTCGGCGAACAGGGGCTGTATGTTCCGCAGCGCCGTGTTTCCCGTGGTTGCATAACGGACATGTCCGATCGCGCTTGAGCCGGACAAGCGGGCTATCACGTTCGGATTCGAGAAATGGTCGCCGACCAGTCCCAATTTCCGCTCGGCAAAAAACTGCGAACCGTCAAACGAAACAATTCCGACCGCTTCCTGTCCGCGATGCTGCAGCGCATGCAGGCCCAGCGCCGTCAGCGCGGAAGCGTCCTCATGGTCGAAGATTCCAAACACGCCGCAATTTTCCCGCAAGTCTTCCGACATTAATTGTCCCCCTCGAAACTGTTAAGAAGCCTGTCGATTTCCTTGCGGTCGCTTTCGTCATAACCGCCTTCCTCCAATATCTGTTCCGTTGAATCGATGGGAATCTCTTCCGGCGCCAAGATTGGCAGGACGGACGGATCAAAACGCAAATTCGGCCATATCTCTTCCACCGAGGAAACAGCAATTGCCCCCTTCCACAACAGCAGCGACACGCTCTGGACCACGGGCAGCAGTCGAGCCTGCCCCAGCCATTCGGGGTGCTTGTCGCTGTTCGACAGCCATATGATGCCCAGATACAGCACCGAGACCACGACAAGTCCCTGCACCAATCCAAACAACAATCCCAAGCCCCTGTCCAAAATCCCCACCGAACTGCTGCGCAAGCTGAGGGACAATCCGTATCCCACGCTCAAAATCGCCGACAGCACAGAAATGAATATCGCGAACGCCGCGGCCGCATGCGCGAACCACAACGGTGCGAGGTAGTTCGACAACCAATCCCCGAGCGGTTGAAACCCCCACAGCGCCGCAAGCGCCGCGCTTGTCCAGGCAAGCAGCGATACCATCTTGCGGGTGAATCCGCGCTGCACCCCCAGCACCGCGAATATGCCCATCACAATCAGGATGAAGATATCGACAAAAGACGCGGTCATGCTTCCGCCACCCTTCTTGCCTGCGGAGGCGCGGGCGTTATGCGCATCGGCTCAAGGGCGCCCAGCTCGCGCAAGTGGGCGATGCGGTGAATCCGCAAGCCGCTTGATTCTTTCGGGATCTCGGCGCGGGCGGGTATCACGGCGTCGCTGAATCCCAGTTTTTCCGCCTCCTTGAGGCGCGCCTGCGCCCTCGGTGTCGGACGAACCCCTCCCGACAGGCTTATCTCGCCGAAGAAAACCCACTCCGAGGGCAGGGGGGTTCTGCGCAGCGACGAAAACAATGCCGCGGCCATGGCCAGGTCCATCGCGGGCTCGCCTATCTGCAAGCCTCCGGCGATATTCAGGTAGATGTCATGCGCGTGCAGCGACACGCTGCAATGGGTATCCATCACCGCGAGTATCATTGCCAGTCTTGCCGCATTGCATCCGACCGTCGCGCGCCGGGGCGTCGCCAACGAAGATCTCGCAACCAGCGCCTGCACCTGGGTCAGCAAAGGGCGGCGTCCTTCAATTGTTGCGAACGCGGCGACGCCGTAGGCGTCTTCGTCGTTCTCGCCCATGTCTCCCAAAAAGAACGCGGACGGGTTCGATACTTCGATCAGCCCGTGCGGCTCCATTGTAAACACGCCGATCTCGTCGATCGCGCCGTGGCGATTCTTCAACACTCGTAAAATGCGGAACGAATGACCTCGTTCCCCCTCAAAATACATCACAACATCCACCATATGCTCAATTGCCTTGGGTCCGGCAATCTGTCCGTCCTTCGTGATATGACCCACCAACAATATCACTGCATTCGTGCGTTTTGCAAACTCCAGCATTGACTGGACGCAGGAGCGCATTTGCAGCAAGGATCCGGCGGCCGCATCAACGCCGCGCAGCCACATTGTCTGTATCGAATCCAATATCACGACCTCGACATTCGCGGATTCCAGCGTTGCCAGTATCGCTTCCAAATGCGTCGCGGCCGCCAGGGGCAGGTCAACATCCTCCAAACCCAGGCGCCTTGCGCGCAGGCGTATCTGCGAGACGGATTCCTCGCCGGAGATATAGGCGCAATTCTTTCCGCTGCGGCGCAAATGCGAAGCCGTCTGCAGCATCAGCGTCGATTTGCCTATCCCCGGGTCCCCGGCGATCAGCAGCAGCGAGCCCGCAACCAGTCCTCCTCCGCAGGCGCGGTCGAACTCGCCGATGCCGGTCATGAGCCGGTCGGGGTCCTTTTCCCATGCGCGCATGTCCGAAAGGGCAAACTCTTCGGCGCGCTGGAGACTCGCCTTGCCGGAGCCCGGACGAACCACTTCCTCGCGCATCTCGTTCCATACGCCGCATGCGTTGCACTGGCCGCTCCACTTGCTCGCCACGGCGCCGCACGAGCCGCATACATAACGTTTGGCGCTCATGATTTATACAGCTCCATTTCTATCGGTCCTTCGGTGCGTCCGTGAACGAATTGGTCGACATATTCGTTGCCGCTTTCGTTCAACCGCGCCGCTTCGCCGTGCCAGAGGATGCGTCCTTTGTACAGCATCGCAATTTTGTCTGCAATCGTGCGCGCACTGTTGATATCGTGGGTTATCGAGAGCGCCGTTGCGCCGACGCGTTTGACGGTATCGACGATCAAACGGTCAATGATGGCGCCGGTGATGGGATCCAGGCCGGTGGTCGGCTCGTCGAAAAATAAAATGTCCGGATCGCCGGCAATCGCGCGCGCCAATGCGACGCGCTTCTGCATCCCGCCGGAGAGTTCGGACGGGCGCAGTTCGCCGACCGATTCTCCCAAGCCGACGCTTTCCAGCTTTTCGATAGCAATCTTCTTGGCATCCCGCGCCGGCATTCCGCGCCCCTGCATCAATCCGAACGCGACATTCTCCCAGACACGCAAACTGTCAAACAATGCCGCGTTTTGAAACAGCATCCCGATGCGCGAGAGAACCTCTTCGCGGGCGCGTCCGCGCAGACGGGTCGTCTCGCGTCCGTCGATCCATACGCTGCCGCTCTCCGGATGAAACAATCCGAGAATGCAGCGCAGCATCACAGATTTTCCCGAACCCGAGCCTCCCAATATCACCAGGCTTGAGCCCCGCTCCACCGTCAGGTCAATGCCGTCGAGCACAATCTTTTCGCCGAAACGCTTGTGAAGGTCTTTTAATTCCATGAAAGCCATTATGCACCTCTCACGAGAAGAATACCGAAGTGAGTATGTAATTGGACGCCAAAATCAAAATCGAGGACGCGACAACCGCATTCGTTGTCGCGCGCCCGACTCCTTGCGCGCCGCCGCGGGAATGAAACCCGTAGTAACAACCCATTGCCGTTATCAGGAATCCAAACACCGCCGACTTGATCATTCCCGAGGTGATGTCGTCGATTTCAAGGAAATCCACCGTGTTTTGAACGTAAATTGAGGGGTTGAAGCCCAAATTTTCCACGCCGACGGCGAAGCCCCCCAGGATTCCAATCACATCGGCGACCATCGTCAGCAGCGGCAAAACCAGCACCGCGGCGAGTATTCTCGGCATTACCAGATATTTGAACGGGTTGGTTGAGAGTGTTATCAGCGCGTCTATCTGGTCGGTTACGCGCATCGTTCCCAACTCCGCGGCTATTGCGGCGGACACGCGTCCTGCAACCATCAGGCCGGCCAGCACGGGCCCCAGCTCCCGCGTAATTCCCAGCGCAACTATCGAGGCAATTATTGATTCCGAATTGAATTGGTTGCCTCCGTAGTAAATCTGCAACGCTAAAACCGCCCCGGTGAAGAACGACGTCAGCGCCACCACCGGAAGCGACAAATATCCAATCCGAAACATTTGCGACAGCAGGAGCCTCCAAAAGTATGGCGGCTGAACTCCTAAAAACAGGGATTTCGACAAAAACACGCAGATACGCCCCGTTTCCCGAAACGCGGACAAAATCGTGTCACCGAGCAATATGACAAAGCGCATCAATCAAACTC
>JAPOUU010000102.1 GCA_026708505.1 Hyphomicrobiales bacterium
TGCCGCGGGCGTTGAGCCGAACGGAATCGTCAAGGACATCGCTATCGCAACGGTTGCAAAACGGAACACACTCATCTGGGGCCTCCTGGGGCTGAAAACTACGATTGGGGTGATTCTATTAATTCGCTCTGCAAGAGTCAAGGTTTTCCGAAAAATTATCGAAATTGCGCAGATATTTTTTTCGCCTATTGATTGAATCGCGTGAAAACATCCTTCAAAAGAAACAGCACCAAATCAAGTGAAACTCCCCTAAATTCAAGGAATTACCCCGCTTTTCGATGGAGAAACTTCGATTCATCCGCGCTTCTCTAATTCGAAGCGCACAAAGCCAATGCAATCGCGCCTATCCGGGACGCCGGTGAATCCGATCGCGAGGTCAATGCCACGGGAACCTTCAATCCCAAAATCACACCCGCCGCCGAAGCCCCTTGCCTCCAAACCATCCACTTATACAACGCATTCCCCGTTTCAATGTTGGGAACAATCAGGACGTTTGAACGACCGGCGACTTCTCCTTTGATTCCTTTGTGCATCGCCGCTTCGGGCGAAATCGCAATATCCAGAGCATAAGGCCCCGCAACGGCGGCATCGGGATTCTCGCTCGCCAATTTCGTAAAGACATTCTTTGCACGCATGCTTGAGGGAAGTCCCTCGAAGGGAGTTTCGCTTGCCGACAACAACGCCACGCGCGCATCCATATCAAGAGAATTGGCTAGATTGAGAGCGTTGCGTGCGATATCGAGTAAATCCTCTTCTTTCGGTTCAACGTTGAGGGCGGCGTCACTGATGATGAGCCACGGCTCGTTGGGTATTTCAATAAGAAACGCATGACTCGCACGGCGACCAATCCGCAACCCCGCTTCCTTCGATAACAACGAACGCATCAGCACATCCGTGTGAATCAATCCTTTCACAACGAGGGCGTTGTCGCTTCCCCCCGCGAGTTCTCCGGCCCGGCGCGCGATGTCGACCTCCTCCCCGATGTCTTCGATTTCGACGCCTTCAATATCGAGACGCATTTCACCTGCCAATTTCTCGATAAGTTCACGCTTGCCGACGAGAACCGGTTTAATCAGTCCCGCCTTTTGAGCTTCGATGGTGCCGGTCAGGGTGTTCGAGTCGTGCGCCCCGGCGATAATCGCGCGCACCGGCCCTTTGTTCCGCGCGCGCTCAAGCAACGGCGCGAATACAACACTCACCGCTTGAGACTCGTAAGAATGTGGGAAAAGTCCTTGTCCGCAAAACCGTCGTCAAAATGCTTGCGGTAAATTTCAAACGCCTTGCTGCCCAGTGACATTTTCGCTTCAACACGATCCATTGAGCCCATCGCCAGTGACAAATCCTTCAGCATCAAACGAACACTGAATCCTCCCTCGTAATCACGCGACGCCGGCGCAGTATCCATCAAACCGGGATAGGGGTTGTAAACCTGCAGCGTCCAATTGCTTCCGGAGCTCGCCGACATAATCTCGCTCAACACACGCGCATCCAGTCCGAGGGCGTCGCCCAGCGCAAACGCCTCGCACGTGCCAATCATCTGAACCGCGAGAAGCATATTGTTGCAAATTTTTACGCTCTGTCCCGCACCCGCGCCTCCGGCATGAAAAATCTTCTTGCCCATCAGTTCCAGCAACGGCAAGACGGCATTGAAATCCTCCGCCTCTCCGCCGACCATAAAGGTAAGCGTCCCTCCGCTTGCGCCGACAACGCCGCCCGAAACCGGTGCGGACAAAAACCGAAGCCCTTGATCTTTTGCTTGTTCGTAAAGTTCCAGGGCGTCATGCGGATCCGCCGTCGAACAATCAACGATCAAAGTATTCGGCTTAAGTTTCGAGAAGAGTTTTTGTTCGTCGACATAAAAACGCTTCATCTCGGGGCCGCCCGGAAGCATTGCGAAGACAACATCCGCTTCGATGTTTTCGAAGTCGTCGAGCCATCTTCCTCCGGCTTTAACAAACGCATCCTTGGGCGCGTCAACGACATCGAAACCTTCGACATCATGACCGGCTTCGAGCAGGCGCAGCGCCATTGGAAGCCCCATGTTTCCCAATCCTGCAAACACCAGCCTCTTCATATTCGAGACCTTCGCTCCTAGACGAACTTTTTGTATTTATCCATTGTGCGTACCGGCTTGGAGAGAGCATCGCGACGGAAGGGATCTCCGAGTTCCTGCGTGACCATCACCTCAAGCACGGCAGGACGGCCACTCGACAACGCTTCGCGCAACGCATCTCCGACGGCATCGGGACTGTCCACGCGAATCCCCAGCGCACCCATCGCTTCGCCGATGGCGGCAAAACTCGGATTGTTAAGGTTCGTGCCGATATAGCGGTCGGAGTAGAAATCAACCTGGTTCTTCTTCTCCGCTCCCCACTGCCCGTTGTTGAACACGACCGCGACAGCGGGAATGTTTTCACGCACGCAGGTCAGCGTCTCGCCGAAACTCATCCCCCAGGCGCCGTCGCCGACATAGGCAATCGCGGGACGATCGGGCGAGGCAACCTTCGCGCCAATCGCAACGGGATAGGCGTAACCGCAGTTGCCGAAACTCATCGCCGCAAGAAAACTTCGCGGCTGCTTAAAACGCAAATAGCTGTTCGCAACAGAACAGATATTGCCGATGTCGGTCGATATCATTGCGTTTTCGGGAGCCGCACGCTCGAGCTCCCGAAGCGCGCGCCGCGGGGATATGGGAGAATCGTCACCCTGTCCCCACTGGTTAAGTTCCTGTTCCCACGCTTGTTTCTGCGATTGAATTTCATCGGCACGTTTTTCCCGATTCTCAAGACAGGCAATCTTGCGGTTCGATTCTTGCAGTGATTCTTGCAGCGCCGTTGCGGCCAGGCGGGCGTCTCCCAACACGGCAACCTCGGCGGGACGAACCAGCGAGAGCTTGCGATGGTCGCTGTCGATTTGGATGAGTTTGGCATTCGTCGGCCAGTAGTCAATGCCGTGTTGCGGAAGCGTCCCGAAGGGCCCCAGCCGCGTCCCGACCGCAAGAACAACATCGGCCTGGCGAATCAAATTCATCGCCGCCTTCGAGCCTTGATAACCCAAAGGTCCGCACCAAAGTTCATGGTCGCAGGGAAAACTGTCGTTGTGAAGATAGCTGTTGACGACAGGCGCATGCAGATGCTCCGCCAGCGCCATCACTTCCTTCACGCCGTCCGAAAACACCACGCCGCCGCCGGCAATTACGACCGGGAATTTCGCCTTGCTCAGAAGTTCCGCGGCTTGCTCGAGGGAGCGGGGACCTCCGGGCGAGCGTTCCACATGCACGGGCTTGGGAATGTCCGTGTCCACCATGCCGTAGAAAAGATCGCGCGGAATGTTTAATTGTGTAGGTCCGCGTTCAGCCAGCGCGAGATCAAAACAGCGTCCGGTGAACTCGGCGATTCGATCCGAGCGATTCACATGCGCCTGATACTTCGTAATCTTCTCAAAAAACGGCAACTGTTCGGTTTCCTGGAAACCTCCGAGTCCCTGCGTTGCAGTTCCCGTCTCCGGCGTGATGCACACCACCGGCGTATGCGCCCAGTATGCCGCCGCAATCGAGGTTACAAAGTTGGTGATGCCCGGGCCGTTTTGCGCGATGCACACGCCGACCTTGCCGCTCACACGGGCGTATCCGTCCGCCATGTGACCGCCCCCCTGTTCGTGGGCAACCGAGATAAATCGAATGCCCGCGGGCTCGAAGATATCAAGAGCGTCCATATACGCCGAGCCGACGATGCCGAATACATCCGTCACACCACGCGAAACCAGCGTCTCAACAAACGCTTCTGAAGGGGTCATTTGCACCATGGGATTCCTCCTTGTAAATAAGTAACAGTCAAACGATTATGGGGGAGAAGAGGTGAGAGTCCAATTGTTTTCTTCGAGCGAGATAGAACTTCGGGAAGTTGCCTGCGCAAGGGGAGGGCGCGAAGTCTTCCGCAGCGTCCATGTGCGGCTATGCCCGGGCGGGGCGCTCGTGGTGCGGGGCTCCAACGGCTGCGGTAAAACCTCGCTGTTACGGCTGTTTGCCGGGATGCTGAAGCCCGTGCGCGGAGAGATTCGCCTGGACGCAACGGCGTGCTACCTCGGGCATGAAAACGCGCTTTCCAGGCAATCCAGCGCGCGGGCGAATCTGGAGTTTTGGACAAAATTTCTTGATGCGTCGAGAGAATCGCTGGAAGAAGGCATCGAATGCTTCCATTTAAGATCTCTGCTGTCGGCCCCGGTATCAAGCCTCTCGCTGGGGCAATGCCGCCGCCTCGCGCTTGCGCGGCTGTGTCTGACACCGGCAAATTTGTGGCTCTTGGACGAACCCGCCTCCGGGTTGGATGCACAAGCCCTCGAGAGTCTCGGCGCGTTGATGGCGTCGCACCGTGAAAGCGGCGGCATGGTGGTTGCCGCGAGCCATGTGCCCCTGCCTTTAAAGGACGCCGCAACGTTGCAACTCGACGAAAGCGGCTATCACTGCCGGCAAGATGAATTGGAACCATTGATATGAAAGCGTTCGTTGCATTGTTGTCGCGCGATCTTGGAGGCTCGCAACTGGGCGCGGGAGGATTGGGCGTATTGTTTTTCCTGGCGGTGGTCGTGTTGCTGCCGTTGGGAATAGGACCGCGCGGGGATGTCCTTGCGCAAATCGCACCCGGAATTTTGTGGATAGCAGCGCTGCTGGCTGCGCTGCTGGGTCTGGAATCAATGTTCCGCGAGGATTTCGAAACCGGCGCCTTGGAAGTGATGGCAATGTCCGCGCTTCCGCTGGAAGCCGTCGTGCTGGCAAAATGCCTGGCGCATTGGCTGGCGTGCCTGCTGCCGCTGGCGATATTAAGCGTTCCTTGCGGATTGTTGCTGCATTTGAGCGTGGGCGAATCGCTCGGCGTCGCAATTGCGATGCTGCTGGGAACGCCCGCATTCAGTTTGTTCGGAAGCATCGGCGCGGCACTGACATTGGATGCGCGGCGGGGAGGGCTGCTGGCATTGCTGCTGGTATTGCCCTTGTCGATGCCGCCGTTGATTTTCGGAAGCCTGGCAAGCGGCGGCGAAGGAAGCGTCTCGAGTCTGTTGCTGGGCACCGGACTCTCTCTGGGCGCGTTGGCGGTTGCGCCGTTTTTATCGAGCGCCGTTTTATGGACACGGCTTCGAGCGTAAAGATGCGCTATATTGAATGACATGACTCCTTTGATAAACCACTATGCGCACCCGACCCACTTCATGCGCGTCTCCGGCATCGCGCTGCCGTGGCTTGCCGTTGCGAGCATCGTTGCGCTTGCCGTTGCACTCTATGTCTCCCTGTTCGTTGCTCCGGAGGATTATCTTCAGGGGCAAACCGTGCGCATAATGTTTCTCCATGTTCCCTCTGCATGGCTGGCATTGGGAGGTTATGTCGCCATCGCGATTGCTTCGGTGACGGGCTGGATCTGGAAGCGTCCGCTCGCCGATGTCGCCGCGCGCGCCATCGCGCCGACCGGCGCCTGCTTCACCCTCATCGTCCTGCTTACCGGATCGCTCTGGGGAAAACCGATGTGGGGAACCTGGTGGGTCTGGGACGCGCGACTGACATCCGTCGCAATATTGCTGCTCTTGTATCTGGGATACATCGCCCTGTGGAACGCCATTGAGGAACCCACCCTCGCCGCACGAGCCGCCGGCGCGCTTGCGATCATCGGCGTCGTGAACGTTCCCATCATCCACTTCTCGGTCTCGTGGTGGAACACGCTGCACCAGCCCGCAAGCGTCTTGCGCCTGGACGGACCCACCATACACCCGACGCTGCTGATGCCCTTGTTGTTGATGTTTGCGGCGTTGTCCTTGTTGATGGTGACGATCACGCTCGCGCGCATGCGCCTTGAGATATTGCGGCGGCGCACTCGAATGCTGCGCCTTAGATCCGCACAAGCATAACCGCGATGGGGAAATACGCCGTATTCATTTGGAGCAGTTATGGCGTTAGCTGCGTGGTGCTTGCAGGATTGGTAATAGCGACCCTTGCCCAATTGCATCGGCAACGACGGTTGCTTCGCCGTCTCGAAACCGGAGACATCGAGCGTCCATGAATCATTTGGCCCGTTTGTTTCCGATTGTGGTGTTCATGCTGCTGGCGGGAATGTTGCTGGCGGGGTTGTTGTTGCCGGGAGAGCGTTCGGATGTTCCCTCTCCGTTGTTAGGGGGAGAAGTTCCTGCATTTTCTCTGGAAGGCTTGGGGGAAGACGGAGGTTTCTCGGATGCCGACTTGCGCGAGGATGTCGCGTTGGTAAACGTCTGGGCGTCGTGGTGCCTGCCATGTCGCGCCGAGCATCCCATATTGGAAGAACTTTCCTGTGTCGGAGGACTGGAGTTATACGGCTTGAATTACAAGGACACGCGGGAGAATGCGGAAGCGTTTTTGCAGGAATTGGGAAATCCGTTTACCCGTGTCGGTTTAGACGAGAACGGTTTTGTCGGGCTGGATTGGGGGGTATACGGAGTTCCGGAGACATTTGTGGTCGGAAACGGCCGGGTGCTTTACAAGCACGTGGGCCCTTTGAGCAGAAAGCATGTCACGGACGAGTTGGCGCCCTTGTTTCGTTCGTTGAATTTGGACGCGGCCTGTTTGGGAGACGATGCCGGTTAATTAAAACGCGGGGCGCAATTCATCCCGCGCTTCCCACCAGAGCGCGTGCAAATGCATCGGCATCAAAAGGATGCAAATCCTCAATCCCTTCCCCCAATCCGACATAATGAATCGGCAGGCCCCCTTCCTCGCACAAGGCCAGCAACACTCCTCCCTTCGCCGCGCCGTCCAGTTTCGTGACAATCAAACCGCTAATCTCCGCAACCTCCCGAAACGCGCGAACCTGCGAGAGGGCGTTCTGCCCGACGGTTCCGTCTAAAACCAAAAGCGAATCATGCGGCGCGGATTCATCCAGCTTGCGCAGCACCCGCAACATCTTCTCCGTCTGCGCCATCAAGTCTCCCCGATTTTGCAGCCGTCCGGCCGTGTCTATCAACAACACGTCAAAAGATTCCTCCCGCGCACGCTGCAGCGCTCCATACGCCAAAGCGGCGGCATCCATCCCGGCCTCTCCCGCCTCGATCTCGACACCTGCACGCTCCGCCCACACGCGCAACTGGTCTATCGCCGCCGCACGAAAAGTATCCCCCGCCGCCAGCAGCACCGAATGCCCGCCGGCCTTCAACAACGCCGCAAGTTTCCCGAGGCTTGTGGTCTTGCCTCCTCCGTTCACGCCGCTCGCCAAAATCACATGCGGACGATGCGCCGAATCAATCTGCAAAGGACGGGCATGCGCGCGCAGCTCCGAGGCAATGACCTCCGCTAGAAGGTTTTGAATTTTTTCTTCCAGCACCGCGCCTTGAAGTTCCGCCTCGCTGCCGGAAAAGCGCGCCTCGCGTAATTTTTCGAGAATGCGCCGACTTGCCGCCGGTCCGACGTCCGCCTCTATCAGCGCGCGCTCAAGATTCCGCAGACGGGCATCGTCAAGGGCGGCGCCGAGTTTTTCCCCTGCGCCGAAGCCCAGCGACAGCGCCGTTCGCCGCAATCGCGCAAAGATATTTGCGCTCATGACGCCATCACACCTATCGGCGTGTTTCCTCGCGCTTCCTTGATGTGCGCACGCATCACGCGTCCGGCAACCGCATCGCCTTCGGGGATTTCGATGAGCGCATATTGTCCGTTTCGGGCGCGGGCGGGACTCTCGACGAGAACTTCCTGGCTCGTGCCGACCAGCGATTGTGCATAACGACGGGCGGCGTTCCCGCCGAGTTCGCGCAAACGCCGGGCGCGTTCTTGTATCTGCGCCGAAGGCGTCGGAGGCATCCGTGCCGCCGGCGTTCCCGGGCGCGGTGAAAACGCAAATACATGCAACCAGGTGAGTCCGCATTCATCGACCAGGCGTTCGGTTTGACGGAACATCTCCTCGGTCTCGGTCGGAAACCCGGCGATGAGATCGGCGCCGAAAACAATGTCGCCGCGTCGTCCCCGCAGCCGGTCGCACAAATCAATGGCGTCCTTGCGGGAGTGCCGTCTCTTCATTCGCTTGAGAATGATGTCGTCGCCCGATTGCAACGACAGATGCACATGCGGCATCAAACGCTTTTCGCTTCCAATCAGTTCGAGCGCAAGGGGGTCAAGCTCAATGGCATCAAGGGACGACAGGCGCAGCCGTTGCGCTTCGGGAACGGCATCAAGCAGATGCGCGAGCAAATCGCCCAGGCACATCGGAGGATCGAGATCCTGTCCGTAGGCGGTGAGATCGACGCCGGTAAGAGTTATCTCGGAAAATCCCTTGCGTGCGAGTTCCCGCGCGCGCGCGGCGACTTCCCGGGGAGGCATGGAGCGGGCGTTGCCGCGCCCGAAGGGAATGATGCAGAAAGTGCAACGATGGTTGCAGCCGTTTTGCACTTGCAGGAAAGCGCGGGCGCGTTCGTTGAATTCGGGGAGCGGCTGCCCGGCCTCGGATGCTTGCGTCGCCTCCATAATGTCGTCGACTTGTACGCGCGGCGAGTCTCCGGAAGCCAGCGCCCGAAAGCGCGAGGCTTGCATTTTTTCCCGGTTGCCAAAAACAAAGTCGACTTCTTTCATGTCGGCGAACTCGCCGGAATTGATTTGCGCGGCACATCCGGTAGCGATGAGGGTTGCATCGGGATTGTCGCGCCGAAGCCGCCTGAGCGCCTGGCGGGATTGTCGAACGGCCTCGGTGGTCACGGCGCAACTGTTGACGACGAACGCATCGTCCAGACCGGCGGCTTTTATATGCTTCTGGATAATGCCGGACTCGTAGCTATTGAGCCGACATCCCAGAGAGATGACCTGCCTGCTCACGCGACGCGCTGCCCGAGGGCATCGAACACGCCCTCATATTCGAGAACGGCCGCGCCGCCCATGAGGATGTGCCCGTCCTTCTCGCGTTGATGAAGTTCGAGGGTGCCGCCGGACAGATGCGCCCGGACCGTTCGGGCGCATAAATCATGCCGAATTGCCAGCGCGAGAGTCGCGCAGGCCGCCGTGCCGCAGCACAAAGTTGCACCGGCGCCGCGCTCCCAAACACGCAGGCGAAACGAATCTTCCGACTCAACATGAACAAAACTGATATTGGCGCGTTCGGGAAAAGCATCGTGATGTTCAAGCAAAGGCCCAACAGTCGCAAGATCAACATCATCAAGCGCGGCCGCCTCGTTGAAGAAAAAGACGCAATGCGGATTGCCCATGCTCACGGCTCCGGCAATATCGGCAGGCTGCAGCATCGGAGGAGAGAAAAATGCGGGCGAAAGACCGGCAGCGTCTTCAACGGACAGAGACAAGGGAACCGCGTCGGGCGAAAACACCGGCGCACCCATATCGACGCGCACTTGTTCGTTTCTGGTGATGCGACATTCAAGCCGGCGTTCTCCTGCTTGCAGAACGACCTCCCTGCCGACTTGTGATTCTCCCAACAACAGGGCGATACAGCGCGCGCCGTTGCCGCAGGCCAGCGAAGACGAGCCGTCGGCATTATAGACATCCATCACCGCGTCCACCCCCTCGGCCCCGTCCAGGACAACGAGCAATTGGTCGCAACCGATTCCCGTTTCCCTCGAGGCAATCGCGCGGCGCAATTCCGGTGTGAGCGCGGCGCTTAACGCACCGCCCCCGCGCCCGTCCAAAATGACGAAATCGTTACCGCAGCCGTTCATTTTAAAGAAGGGCATTTTAGAATCGTTAAACATCGATTGTTTTCCTACCATTGCGGCAAACTATCACATCTAGGAGACGGATTCGAATCACCATTGACACGGGCGCCTTGAGACCCTAGCCTTGAGACATCCTTTACATTCTCTGATAGCAACGCACACGGAGGCTTATGCGCATTCAGGTTTCGGCAATTCACTTTTCTCTCGGCGACAGTTTTCGAACCCACGCCGAAGAACGCCTCGCAGGCGCCGTTTCCAAATACACCGAACGCGCCGTGGACGCCTCCATGACCTTCGTCAAGGATGGACAGGAGTACCAGGCGGATGCGTCGGCCCACTTGGGTTCGGGGCTGTTGGTGCAAGCGCAAGGACGCGGCGGGGATGTTCGCGCCAGCTTGGATCAGGCCCTTGAACGCCTCGAGAAGCAACTGCGCCGACACAAACGCCGCGTCACCGACCACCACTCAAACGCCCGCTCGCATAAAAGCGCCTGAAAACCCGCTCGAGCCGGACGCTTCGCACACCACATAAAAACGTCTAAAACCACATTTCAGGAGACACATTGCCGATGGAGCTGATGGAGATATTGTCGCGCGAAAGCGTGATTGCGGGCTTGGGAGTAAATTCCAAGAAGCAACTGCTTCAATCAATGTCGGAACTGGCATCCGGAGTCACGGGGCTGCCGGCACACGACATTTTTGCGACTCTCAAAGAGCGCGAGCGCCTCGGTGCGACGGGAGTCGGGAGCGGCATCGCCATACCCCACGGCAAGCTCGTCGACATGGAGAGGCTGTATGGATTCTTTGCCTCCCTGGAAACGCCTGTCGCCTTCGATGCGGTGGATGAAAAGCCGGTGGATTTGGTCTTTCTGCTGCTGGGCCCGGAAAGTGCCGGGGCCGACTACCTCAAGGCATTGGCGAGGGTTTCCCGCATGCTCGGCGACGGGGATCTGACCCGCAAGCTTCGCGCCTGCGAGGAATCCGCCGCCCTTTTTGCCCTGCTGACCGAGCCCGCCGCCTCCCATGCGGCCTAATTTTTTCGTGATTTTCGGCGGATTCATGCGGGATACCCTTGAAAAGCAACTCCGGATTCCCTATCTATTCGCTGTATTGCCCTCGTGGCAGATTTATAAATCTTGAACCAAGGAGAAATGAGTTATGAATTTTCGTCCACTACATGACCGGGTCGTTGTCCGGCAGTTTGATGAAGAAAGCAAATCGCCCGGAGGCATCATCATCCCTGATTCCGCCGCCGAGAAGCCCTGCCAAGGGGAAATCGTTGCGGTCGGCCCCGGCGCGCGCAACGAACAAGGAAAACTCACACCCCCCGACGTCAAACCCGGCGACCACGTGCTATTCGGCAAGTGGAGCGGTACCGAAGTGACCATCAACTCGGAAAAGCTGATGATCATGAAAGAAAGCGACATCATGGGCGTGTTGGTTTCAAAAGGTAAGGGCAGGAAAGCCGCATAAGACTCACAAAGCAAGCGGCGCAACCGTGTCGCCTGCACCCACACATAACAACCAAAACCTAATGTTGGCAGGATTGATTTTCTGCCTGGTCATTGATAGGAGTAAAAAACATGGCTGCTAAAGAAGTTCAACTCGGAGATGTCGCGCGCGATAAATTGCTGCGCGGGATAAACACGCTGGCGGATGCCGTCAAGGTCACCCTGGGCCCAAAAGGCCGCAATGTCGTGCTGGATAAAAGTTTCGGCGCGCCGCGCACGACCAAGGACGGCGTCACCGTCGCCAAGGAGATAGAACTCTCCGACAAGATGGAAAACATGGGCGCGCAAATGCTGCGCGAAGTTGCATCAAAAACCAACGATGTCGCCGGTGACGGCACCACCACCGCCACCGTTCTCGGACAAGCGATCGTGCGCGGCGGTGCAAAAGCCGTCGCCGCGGGGAGCAATCCGATGGACGTCAAACGCGGCATCGACATCGCTGTTGATGCGGTCGTCAAAGATCTGCAACGCCAGTCCAAGAAGATTAAATCTTCCGCGGAAATCGCCCAGGTCGGAACCATCTCCGCCAACGGCGAAGAAGAAATCGGCAAGATGATCGCCAAGGCGATGCAAACCGTCGGAAACGACGGCGTCATCACCGTCGAGGAAGCCAAGAGCCTCGAAAGCGAACTTGATGTCGTTGAAGGCATGCAGTTTGACCGCGGTTATCTCTCGCCTTACTTCATCACCAATGCCGAGAAGGTTGTCGCCGAATTGGAAAACCCGCGCATTCTTCTCCACGAAAAGAAGCTCACCAACCACCAGGCAATATTGCCGCTGTTGGAAGCCGCCTTCAAATCCAGTTGTCCGCTGCTCATCATTGCCGAGGACATCGAGGGTGAAGCGCTCGCAACTCTGGTCGTCAACCACCTGCGCGGTAATCTGAAGATTGCCGCGGTGAAGGCTCCGGCATTTGGAGACCGTCGCAAAGCGATGTTGCAGGACATTGCCGTTTTGACGGGCGGACAGGTCATCTCGGACGATCTCGGCATCAAGTTGGAGAACGTCGCGCTCACACCGTTGACCGATAAGAACAATATGCTCGGGTCGGCGAAACGGGTTCGCATTACCAAAGAGAACACCACCGTCATCGGCGGTAAAGGCAAGAAGACCGAGATTGAGTCTCGTGTGGACCAGATTCGCGCGCAAATCGAAGAGACCACTTCCGACTACGACCGCGAAAAATTGCAGGAGCGTTTGGCGAAACTCGCCGGCGGTGTTGCCGTAATTCATGTCGGCGGCGCCACCGAGGTTGAAGTCAAGGAGCGCAAAGACCGCGTTGACGACGCCTTGAATTCAACACGCGCCGCGGTTGAAGAAGGTGTTGTTCAAGGCGGCGGATGCGCCCTGTTGCGCTGCAAGAAGGCCGTAAGCGGATTGAAAAATCCGAATGCGGACATCCAAACCGGCATTAATGTCGTATTGCATGCGCTGGAAGCTCCCGCGCGGCAGATTGCAGAAAACGCCGGAGTGGATGGCGCTGTCGTGGTCGGGAAGATTCTGGAAAACAAAAATTCCGGAGTTGGTTTTGACGCGCAAAAAGAAGCGTATGTCGACATGGTTGACGCGGGAATTATTGACCCGACGAAGGTCATGCGGACTGCGATTCAGGACGCCGCTTCGGTTGCCGGCTTGCTGGTAACAACGGGCGCGATGATTGCCGAGAAGCCCGAGCCGAAGTCTCCGCCCATGCCGGGTGGAGGCATGCCGGACATGGGGGGCATGGGCGGCATGATGTAAACGCCACTGCGGATATACGGAATTGAGGGCGGCTTATGCCGCCCTCTTTTTTTGCGTGGTAAGGAAAAGAAAGGGGACATATAACGCTATGTTCAACCTTCCTTATCGGGGAGTTCGTGAAGTAATTCACAACTTTGAACATCTGGATATTGCTTCTTGAAATAATCATTTTCAAGCGGTACCCAACAGCAGAGAATTAAAGCCCTTACCCGAAATGTTGCCAAAGATGCGTTTTGAAAAGCCTTTGTATTGTATCATCAAGAAGCATCTGTAAACGTTTGCTAAATGACTTTCGAAATTCTGGATATTTGTTTCTCATGGAATTCGCTTTCCATCCTCATCATAATAATCGCATTTCTCAAGACCAAAGGACTGCCATAATATATCGAAAGCTGGGCGCTCAAAATCTTCAATATTTTTCACCTCTTGTAAATTTTCTATTTTTATCTCCGGCAAAGTAATTTGCTCTCTATCTGATGGGGGGTGCAGTTCGTAATCACCGGTAAAAAAGCGGATACGTGAGTTAATAGGAAATCTGTAATCTAAGACACGCAATAGGGAAACTCCTATTATTATGGGAGCGGTTATGTCAAAGTGTGACATGCATTTTTTAAATCCGTCCATTACCACCCACAAATCATTGATAAACTCTCCTGGGTATAGCCATCTCCTCCCTGGGGGATCATTACGAAAGGATAATGCAAATGCCATCTCCAATGCGCCTGAATGAAATATCTGCGCATTCCAAAAGTATCGCCCTTTATCTCCTTCAATAAATGGATGAGTTATTTCCTTTTCATTCGAATAAAATCTGACACCATCCAAATTTAACCTTTTTGACTCGCTGTATGTTCTCATTCGAATGAATTTAGAAATTTCCAAGGACTTAATATCATCAGGTTTAAATAATGCTTTCTCTGATATGGGAAGCCAGTGCACAACACAATAGGGTCCATCGCTCAAAGGACCCCATACCTCTCCATTATTGACTTTGTTTAGGCGGTCTTTACGAAATTCCTTCGCCTTTTCAATACTCTCTAATCCAGCCAATAATAGTGTCATGATATTTCTTCCTCAATTTGCGTTTTTGGGAGCATCTAATTTCTCGCTGACATTTCTAATTATAGAAGTATAATCTCTACAATCAACCAACGCAAAACCAATATACCGATATATTTCAGGCGAAAATGGCAGGAGCATGAGCAAAATAAGTGACAGTCCAAAAAACAAATATCCTGAACGAGAAGAATGGTTGCTCTTTCTCAAATGGGCACGTGACTTTCGAAGAAATCGCTTGAAAGAAATTGAAAAAGGGGGCGTATGGGATAGCAGGTTCCCTGGAGCTCACTGTATCCTACACTGGATGGCTATGCCTTCTGAGGGACAAAAGCCCGTAGATATTGAATTCGTTAGTAAAAGCGCATACAAAGACTTCATAGCCTTTGGAAAAAAACATCATGCGAAGTGCTACAAGAATTCAGATGGATTGCTTATAAAAACAGATTTTTTAGAAGGTAGCGAAGAATGGTTGGAGAGGTTTGATGGAGAGCGTCAATATCTACAGGGTTTCCAGTATACGCAAATATTCCGCTCCGGTGCGGTAGAGGCTGTATATGTGCCGCCAACTCAAAGACGGAAAGGGAAAGAGACAAATTACATATCTCTCTATGCTTTCGAGTTTTTCCGTAGACAAATCAAGAATTGCATGAAACGAATATTTGACTTGAGATTTTCAAGCGCCGTGATAATAGGCATAAGCATATTGGGAGTGAAAGACTATTCGATATACACCCCAATAATATCTGCGCGTTATTTGGTGCAACTTCCTCAAAAAATTCCTGATGATGCTGATGAAGTTCTCAATTCGGCAGAAAGTGATATAAAGTTAGTGATGAGGATTGAGAATATTCAAGACATAGAGAACATTGATGAACAAATTCTGCAACCTATCTTCGACCTTTTATGGCGCGATTTTGGATTTTTTGAGTGCGACCGAAATTTCCAGAATGGATCATGGGAGCTTCAACAATGAAGCAGCCTTCTAAACTGGATGAGAGAACGGAACAGATATTACTGAAAGCGCAAAATTATTGGGTATGGTTTCGAGGATTGAGCTGCTTCGGACAAGTACTGCCTGTAGTATTATCTTTAATATTATTTGTCGCTTTAAGTTTCCACATATATTTTGAACTATCGGGAACAACATGCGAGCCGGTATGTATAAAAGGTGAGGATTGTACATCTACCACGCAATGTAAGCGCAATTCATTTTCTTGGGAAAAAATGATTGAGGCGTTAGCTTCAAGTAGCGCACATAACTTAAACTTATTACTGATTGCAAGCATTGGTTGGTTTTTCTTCTATTGGCGTGCGAGAAGTGCTGACCATGATGCAAAAACCGCCAAACAAAACGCCGTAACCGCAGAGAAGGGATTAACCACTGAGAGACTTACCCGCGCAATCAATCAACTTGCCAGTGACAAACAATCCATATGCATAGGCGGAATTCGTAGTTTGGAGCAAATTGCCTTATCTCATGAAGAAGAGTGCATGAAAATCATACAAACTTTGGTTGCTCGTATAATTGAGATTTCGTCACAACAGCATCTCTCAAAAAGATTGAGAGGACGACATAATCACCTAGATGCCGAAATTGCTATCATAACATTATCTAACATTACGAAACCTCTTGGAAATCAAAAAAAATCTTTATGTATATTGGCTAATATTGATTTAGAAAGCTTGCATTTTGAACAAATAGATCTATCTCATTTCTCGTTAGTGAACACAAATCTTACTGCAGTAAATTTTAAAGGGGTTAATTTTACTGATACGAAGTTATCTGAATCCATTATTGATGATGCTACTTTTGAAGATTGTAGAGACCTGACTCGAAAACAAATTATGAGCGCTAAATGGAAAAAAGGGCGCTCGCCTCGTGGGTTACCTAAAAGATGGAATTTGCCACAAGAAAACCCCACTAAAGGCAATGTTCCACAAGATTTGCTAAAACTGTCGAAGGGGTAGGTAGATTGGGGGTTTATCATCGACAGACGAGAGGATTCATTGAAAAACTTCGCGAAAACCGCGGAAAAATTATAGTTACCGCAACAAATGAGGTGCTCTTGTCGAAATTCGTTTTTCACAACATCTCTCTTCATTTATTCCACTATCCAAAGTCTAGAGTCTTTTTGTGGATACCTTTTATTCTCTGAGATTATCGCAGACGAATAGTAGTGAATCTGTTCCTGGCCAAGTTTTTTCCAGTCCTGCCTCCTATCTTTTAGGCTAGAGATGTTTTCATACCCGATTGTAAAATCCTCCCCATCACTAGCTTTGGAAGTTAATTTAATTATTCTGATTGCTCGTAGAGTTTTCGATTCTGATAAATTTTCTCTCCCAATTGTGCGCAGATCGGTTAAAATATCATCAAGCAAGGATTCCGTTTTCTTGCGGAACATATCATGAATTTTTGCCACTTCCTCGATATACCCACGCAACATAAATTTTATATCAAAGCGATCACATCCAGTTTGTTTCATTAGCATAAAGTCATCTTCGCAATCCTTTTTAAATTTTCGATCTCTAATTGCGGTATCTATGATAATTGCTGGATTGCTAGTATTTCGAGTACGTCTGGGGGAACCATTTACGTTAATATCTTCACGTTCAAACTTGATTTGTAAAATGCCCTGAACATCAGCATAAGGAGCATGAGTTATAAAATTTCGAAGGGCTTGCATAATGCGGTATTCAAGCCGGGTATCGCAAGAGCAAGCAAACTGATTTTCTATGTCGTTTATATCTTTTTGTGTAATTTTCTCTGAACTTTTTGTTAATTCTTTCAAATCTTTTACATATGAGTTGCGTAAACTGTTGATATAGGTGTGTATGGTGTTTAACAATGCCATCAGGCTTACATGGATTTTTTGTTGTCCCAACCATCCAATTCTACGATCGTCTTGTAAGGCGCAATGATTATAATCAAACGAAATCTCAAAAAGAGACATTTCAAAATTCTTGTAGGCTTGTCCTATGGAGGCATAATGGTTTTCCGCAAGCCATAATATCTTCAAAACTTCGTCTTTTGCTTTTAGTTCTATAAAGGCCTCTTCATTTATCTCTTTTTCTTTGCTTGTATCCGGATAAACAATCATCACATATCTTGGCTGCTCTTGGATTGTCTGGTTCATGGCATATCTCCTTATTCAAGTGCTTGCGGATTTTCTGCAATTTTCCGAAGCAACCCCACTGGTTTTATTGTCGTTCAATCCTTCCCCACATCCACATCAATCCCGGACGAGAAGTTTCTAAATCTTTGGGACCGTGCTTTACCTGCCATTCCATCAACTCTTTCAAGATCGCTCCCGCCACATCTAATATCATAATCGTCTGCTTGTTAGGAGCTGTTACTAACTTTGGTTGTCAAGATCGGGTTAATTTTAATTGGAGATAAACCATTTTTTAAAAAAAGAAGAAGCATCGGATATAACTCGTTTATCTAAATCCATTTTTTTAGCAATCATATAAAAAACAAAACCTTGTATAGGTACACCTAGTTTGGATATAAATCCATTACAATGCAGTTGAGGATAAAAAATATAATTTAACATAATCGCTGTAAATACAAGATAAAGATACAATAGATAATTATACTTGTAACCAGCCTCTTGTTTATCTATTTCATTATCAAGGGCACGTATGACACTTCTACTCCGTCCTTCAGGATTAGCATTAAGCCAATCCTCATCAACTTCGTATTCATATACTCGTAGTAACTTTTTATTTTGGGATTGTTTTTCTGGCACGGAACTCATCTAATATCATTTTATTCGGTATTTTAATATGGCGAGTTCCTTCTACATACACAGCAGCCCATGCCCCTTGATCCCAATGAGTTATCCTAACTAATTCCAGAGCAGATTTATCTTTCACTTTTTTGTATGTATCTTCTAGCATGTGATACTCCGTTTCCTCACGGTCTATATCTTTTTTAAACAAAAATGCAGTTTTAGGAATGTTGTTATATCCAAATGATTTAACGTGATGATACAAAGTCGGTGATACTGGTCCGAATTCCCAAGCTTCAAATTCTTCGTCAATTAATGGAACGTTTTCATCTTCATTCAATCCAAGATAAAACATATGAGCGAGATACAAAATCTTTTGCATCTCTATATTACTCAAACTACCGCTTGATATAGCACAAAGAGCCCTACCAGCTTCAAGTGGTGTAATCATGGCAGACAGACAGAAAGGTTTTGTTGATATTCATTATTTAGGATTGTAGCATTGATATTTCAAGAAATAAACAGGGCAATCATCATTCTCAAAGCATCCGGATTTCCGCCGTTTTCTTCCCATCCAATAAACACTCCACCGCATGCACCTTGCAGATTTTATAATCCTCTCTTTTTGAGACAATTATATCATTGCGGTCTTTTTTTAAATCAAAAGGAAGAGATCTTATGGTTAAGCACTTCTCGTTAATATAAAGAATAAAGACGAGTTTGTAATCCTGATATGGTTGAGGTGCGGCTATCTCAAACCAATCATCTCCGATATTTTCAAGAACATCCCTGCTTTTCCACATAGCCCGTAACGGTATATGCAATAGCAAATTATATTCCATATTTCCACCTCTATGGGTTGCTGATACTTGGATATCATAAACAGCTTCCCATCCTTTCCTATCAGGCGGAAAAATTGTGATTTCTGGATTGTCTCCTATTGCAAAATTTAACATTGCCATTATCGTGTCTCCTTCTATCTTGCTGCTCCAAAATCTCCAACGACGTCGTTCCTCTCAAAGACATCGCCAACTTCGTTATCAAAAGTTAATAGATTCAGATAAATTCTGTCAATACTATGGTCAATGTATGAATCGGCTTATGAGTTGAAAGGCTTATCCCCCAAATCATACAGGGGCATAATGCGCCTAGAATAACGAGCGAATTGAACCTTGTAGACGACTCACCTTACCCAATCCTTATCAAAATGGGCGCATATTTTCTTGGCAATACAGGTAATCGTTATGGAAGGGGATCTGCTGAAATTCGCCCCATATCCCCATCATTATTAGCAGTATTATCCAAAGGTATCCCAATATAGAACACCTAAACGGGTTTGATTAAAAGATATGCGGTTGTTTTTGTAGAACGTTCATCTACCCCGAGCCTTCCTAAAATGATTGAGAAGGAACGAACCTTGCTCTTGCCAGTGCAGAGACCGAAAAAACCAAAATGGGATTTGGCGGGAGTACTGGCCGCAACCTCAACCGGCCCTAATAAACCACAACCGAGCGAATAGACTCGCCCGCATGCATCAAATCGAACGCGTCATTAATCCGTTCCAAAGGCAGCTCATGCGTAATCAGCGAATCTATATCAAGTCGGCCATCCATGTACCAATCCACAATCTTCGGCACATCCGTGCGGCCCCGTGCGCCCCCGAAAGCCGTCCCGCGCCAAACTCTTCCCGTCACCAATTGAAACGGCCGCGTTGAGATCTCCGCTCCCGCGCCCGCGACCCCGATAATCACACTCTCCCCCCAGCCCTTGTGGCAGCACTCCAAAGCCTGACGCATCGTCTCAACATTCCCGATACATTCGAAAGAATAGTCCGCACCGCCACCCGTCAACTCGACCAGATGCCCGACGATGTCGCCCTTTACCTTCGAAGGATTGACAAAGTCCGTCATTCCGAACTTTCGACCCAAAGCTTCGCGAGCCGGATTGAGATCCACTCCGACAATACGAGCCGCCCCTACAAGCCGGCATCCTTGTATGACATTCAAACCTATTCCTCCGAGTCCGAACACCACGACCGTTGAACCTGTCTCGACTTTCGCAGTGTTCATTACCGCGCCGACACCCGTTGTTACTCCGCAACCGATGTAACAGATCTTCTCGAAGGGAGCGTCTTTTCGAACTTTTGCCAAAGCTATCTCCGGCAAAACCGTGTGGTTGGCGAAAGTGGAGCATCCCATGTAATGCAGAACCTTTTCTCCGTTGTATGAAAATCGTGAAGTTCCATCCGGCATAACGCCTTGCCCCTGCGTTGTTCGAATTGCCTGGCAGAGATTTGTTTTCGGGTTGAGGCAAAAATCGCATTCGCGGCATTCCGGTGTATAAAGGGGAATAACGTGGTCGCCGGGCCGGAGCGAAGTAACGCCTTCGCCGATTTCGACGACAACACCGGCGCCTTCGTGCCCGAGAATGGCCGGGAACTGTCCCTCGGGATCCTCGCCGGAGAGAGTGAAAGCATCGGTATGGCAGATGCCGGTTGCCTTGATTTCAACGAGCACCTCACCGGCTTTGGGGGGCTCAATGGTTACTTCGACGATTTCGAGGGGTTTGCCGGATTCAAAGGCAAGGGCAGCACGGGTTTTCATTTCGACCTCCTTCTGGTTGGGGTTTACTTCCTGGATTATAGCATTTTTTAAACGAAGTTCGGATGCGCGAAGTTCACCCTAAACCTCCTTAACACTGAATTGCTCGCGACCGCAATCATCCAACTCCAACAATCCGACCGCCGCACGATAAATTGAATCGCTGTCCAATCCCGCCAAACGATACATCTCGCCGGCATCGTCTTGATCGAGAAAAACATCCGGCAGCCGCAAACACCTCACCCGCAAACCTCCGCTTAAACATCCCTCCCCGCTCAGCAAATCCAACACCTGTGAACCGACCCCGCCTATCGAGCCCGGCTCCACGACCAATACGGCCTCGTGACCCATCGCCAAACCCAGCAACAAATCCCTGTCCAGCGGCTTAACAAAACGAACATCCACAATCGTCGGTTTTACCCCCAAGGCTTCCAACTGCTCCGCCGCCTTCTCGACCTCGCCCAGCCTGTCCCCGACGCTCACCAACGCCAATCCCTCGCCGCGCCGAATGATTCGGCCGCGGCCAACCTCCAAGACCTCTCCCTTCTCCGGCAGGGCAACGCCGCGACCAACGCCGCGGGGAAATCGAAACGAACAAGGGCAGCCGTCCAACGAAGCGGCGGTGGCAACCATGTGGCGCAACTCGCTCTCATCGGCGGGAGCCATCACCACGAAGTTCGGAACAATTCCCAAATACGCCATGTCAAACGAACCCGCATGAGTCGCCCCGTCCGCTCCGACCAATCCGGCCCTGTCGATTGCAAACCTCACCGGTAAATTCTGAATCGCCACATCGTGAATCACCTGGTCGTATGCACGCTGTAAAAATGTCGAATACAACGCCGCAAACGGACGAAATCCCTCACTCGCCAGCCCCGCCGCAAAGGTCACCGCATGCTGCTCGGCGATCCCGACATCAAAACAACGCTCCGGAAACCTCTCGGCAAAACGATCAAGTCCCGTGCCCGAAGGCATCGCGGCCGTGATCGCGACAATGCGCTCGTCTTCCTCGGCCAATTGCATCAGCGTGTCCGAAAACACCTTCGTATAACTCGGAGCGTTTGCCTTCGATTTCTGTTGCGCGCCCGTCGCAATGTCAAACTTTGCAACGCCGTGGAATTTATCCGCGGATGTCTCGGCGGGAGGATAGCCCTTGCCTTTGTGGGTGACCACATGCATCAGGATGGGCCCGTTGGGGCTTTCTCGAACGTTTTTCATCACCGGAAGCAGATGATCAAGATTGTGTCCATCAATGGGACCGACATAGTAGAAGCCTAACTCGTCGAATATCGTGCCGCCCAAAGCCATTCCACGGGCATATTCCTCGGCGCGGCGAGCCCGCTCGCTCAGGGCCCGGGGAAGCTTTTTGGTAAGCTGTTTGGCGAAGTTTCGCAGGCCCTGATAGGACGCACTCGACAACAGCCGGGCCAGGTAGGCGCTGATGGCTCCGACCGGAGGCGCGATGGACATGTCATTGTCGTTGAGGATGACAATCAAGCGCGAATCCATTGCGCCGGCATTGTTCATGGCCTCGTACGCCATGCCTGCGCTCATGGACCCGTCGCCGATGACGCATACAATGTGGTTATCCTCGCCGCGCAGGTCTCGTGCGACCGCCATGCCGAGCCCCGCGGATATTGATGTCGCCGCATGCGCCGCGCCGAAGGGGTCGTATTCGCTCTCGGCGCGTTTGGTAAACCCGGAGAGTCCTCCGCCCTGGCGCAGGCTTGTCATGCGCTCGCGCCTGCCTGTGAGAATCTTGTGCGGATACGATTGGTGTCCGACATCCCAGATGAGTCGGTCGCGCGGCGTATCAAAGATGTAATGAAGCGCGACCGTGAGCTCAACCACGCCCAATCCCGCACCGAGATGCCCTCCCGTGCGCGAGACCACCCGTATCAATTCTGCACGCAACTCGTCCGCCAGGGTCTTAAGATCGGACTCGTCCAACCGGCGCAAATCTTCCGGCTCGGCGATTCTGTCAAGTAAGGTTTCTTTTGCGTCCATAGCTTTCCCTAAAACTGCCTGCTTATGACAAAACGTGCAACATGCCGCAACATTTCCGCTTCTTTGCCGAAGCCGTCCAGATGGCGGATGGCCTGGTCGATAAGAATACGCGCCTGGGTCTCGGCCTTTTCCACCCCCAAGATGGACACGAAAGATAATTTATCGGACGCCTCGTCTTTACCGGTTTCCTTGCCGAGGCTTTCAACATCGCCGCGACGGTCAAGAAGATCATCGGTGATTTGAAACGCCAAACCGACATCATGGGCGTAAGCGTGAAGCAGGTTTCTCGATTCGCTGCCGGCTTGTCCCAAAATCGCACCGGCCTCGCAGGCAAAAGCAATCAACTCCCCGGTTTTAAGACGCTGCAGGCGCGCAACCGTCGCAAGATCGCGCGAAGTCGGCGAGGGCGGGGACTGCATGTCGTTGGAAACATCCGTACGGATAAATTTATGCGCGGCGTGGGCGGTGAGATCGATCATCTGCCCGCCCAACATTCCCTGTGCGCCGCACGCTTTTGATAAACGCTCTATCAACTCGCAGCGAATGGAAGCATCCGGATGGGTTTGGGGAGCCGCAAGAATCTCGAACGCCAAGCTCACCAGCGCGCCTCCCGTCAACACCGCAACCGCCTCGCCAAACTTCACATGGGTCGAGGGTTTGCCGTGGCGCAACGCTCCATCATCCATGCACGGCAAATCATCATGCACCAAGGAATAGATATGAACGCATTCCAGCGCCGTTGCCGCTCGAAGCGCATAATTCTCCGGAACATCAAACAAGCGCGCCGATTCCAACAACAAGAAGGGCCGGAGACGTTTGCCGCCGCTCGTGGCCGCATAACGCAGCGCTTCCAATAAGCGGGCCTCGGCATTGGCAGGGCGCGGCAAGAGTTCATCGAACATCCGGCGAATGTCAATCGCCGTGCGCTCAAGAGAACGATGGAAGCTGCCCTCTTGGGCCCGGGAGCTCTCGCCGTCCTTATCCATTGTCTCCGTTTTTGACGGGAGTTGTGCCGACGGCCTTGCCGGCGCGCGCTTCGATTTTCTCGACCTTCATCTGCGCCTCGCGCAATTGGGTTTCACAATGAGTCTTGAGCGCCACGCCGCGCTCATAAAGTTCGACGCCGCGTTTAAGCGACTCGTTTCCCTGCTCGAGTTGCTCAACGATATTCTCGAGTTCGTTCAAGGCTTGTTCGAAACTCATTGCCTCGATTTTTGTGTTTGATTTTTTCTCTGCCATCTTATTACCTCTTTACATTATTGCTTTGACATATGCCGCGACGCTCTCGCGCAGCGCGAATAAATCGTAACCGCCCTCAAGCACCGAGACCATTGCTCCGGCTTCCGACTCCCGTGCACGCTCGGCAAGACGCTCGCCCACCCAGGCAAAATCCGACTCTTCCAGTTGCAGATGCGCCAAAGGATCACGCGCATGGGCATCGAAGCCGCTCGAGACCAACAGCAACTGCGGACGAAAGCGATCGAGTTCGGGCAAAATCCGCTCCTCAAAAGCTTTTCGAAAATCTTTGCCGTCGGCGCCTGATTCAAGCGGCTCATTAACAATGTTACCATAGACGCCGCACTCATGGCGCGCGCCGGTTCCGGGATAGAGAGGGGACTCATGGGTGGAGGCGTAGAACAGGTTCGCGTCCTGCTCAAAAGCCGCTTGCGTGCCGTTGCCGTGGTGGACGTCAAAATCGACCGCGGCAATGCGCTCGATTCCATGCTTGTCACGGGCGTGGAGAGCGGCGACAGCGATGCTGTTGAACAGGCAGAACCCCATGGAGCGACCGGGCTCGGCGTGATGACCGGGAGGTCGAACGACGCAGAAGGCATGCTCGCCGTCACCTTTGATTATTGCGTCCACAGCGGCCATTGCCGCACCGGCCGCATGCAAGGCCGCCTCTCCCGATTGCGCCGAGACGCAGGTATCGGCATCAAGTGATTCGATGCCCTCTGAGGGTATGCTTTTCATGACATCGGCAACCATCTCCTTTGAGTGGACGCGCTCGATATCCCCAAGTTCAGCCCGGGGGGCGGACCGATGCGGTATGTCTTTGAGAGCATCGTCTTCGAAAGCTTTCAACGCCGCCTGCAGGCGAGCTTGCCGCTCGGGGTGTCCCCGGGGCACTATATGTTCGGCGCATGAATCATGGGTAAGCACAATCGTCTTCATAATGGGATAGTATAGCGTCACCATGAAGGACTGTAATAAAAGAATCACCGCGGATGCCGACGGCATTGAGCGAGCCGTTCGCGCGCTGGCCGCGGACAAACTCATCGCCTTTCCGACGGAAACGGTCTACGGGCTCGGCGCGAATGCCGCCAGCGACAGCGCCGTTGCGTCCATCTTTGCCGTAAAGCGCCGCCCGTCCTTTAATCCGTTGATTGTTCACACGGCCTCGGCGGAAGATGCTTTCGCGCTGGGGGAGTCGAGCGAGACGGCAAAAAAATTGGCGCAACATTTTTGGCCCGGAGGATTGACGCTGGTGATGGAGAAAAAGCGTGAAGCGAATGTTTCGGCATTGGCAAGCGCGGGACTTGAAACAATTGCGCTACGGATTCCGGCGCATCCTGTCGCACAAGAGTTGTTACGCGGATTCGGCGGGGCGATAGCGGCACCCTCGGCAAACCCTTCGGGATCCCTTTCGCCGACGCTTGCAAGCCATGTGGTTGAGGCTTTGGGCGAGGAAGAGACAATCGATTGCATTCTTGATGCCGGTGCATCGGGATTGGGACTTGAGTCGACGGTCGTGGCCTGTTTAAACAACGGCAACGGAGCGATATTGCTGCGCTCGGGGAGCATTCCGCGCGAGGATATCGAAGCCGTTCTTGGCGCGCCCTTGAAAGAAGTCGGCGATGAAGACGCCGACCTGGCAAAGAGTTCACCGGGGCGTCTGGCGCGTCACTATGCGCCGAAATCGGAGCTTCGCTTATGCGCGCAAGAAGTGCGCAGGGAAGAATTGCTGTTGGCGTTCGGAAAACCGCTTGAAGGCGCACGCATGTGTCTCAATTTGAGCGAGCGCGGATGCCTGCGCGAGGCCGCCGCCAACCTGTTCGCGCATCTGGCGCGCCTGGACAAGGAAGCCGCAAACATCAATGGCGACGCCACCATTGCGGTGATGGAAATTCCCGAACACGGCCTGGGGGTTGCCATCAACGACCGGCTTCGCCGAGGTGCGACAAGATGAGCGCCGCAGAACTGCGCGCCACTCTCGAGCGTCTCTGCAAAGAGAGACCCGACTTGCGCTTCTTGAGCGACAGCGAAGAAATGACCCCTTACTTGCGCGAATGGCGCGATGCATACCGGGGCGAAGCGGCTGCGGTGGCGCTTCCCTCAAGCGTGGAGGACGTCGTGGCGCTGGTGAAGCTGGCGCGCGAGTGTGACGGCGTGCATTTGGTTCCCCAAGGCGGCAACACCGGACTGGTCGGCGGGCAAATTGCTTTTGACAGCGAGCACGCGATTACCGTCTCGATGGCGCGAATGAACCGCATCCTCGAAATTGATCCCGCCAACAACACACTTACCTGCGAAGCGGGTGCTTTACTCGCCGATGTTCAGGCGGCGGCGGATGATGCAAACAAATTGTTTCCGTTATCGCTGGCGTCCCAAGGGTCGTGCCGCATTGGCGGAGTGCTCTCGACGAACGCGGGCGGTTGCGAGGTGCTGCGTTATGGTTGCGCGGGAGACTTGCTGCTCGGCATCGAGGTCGTCTTGTCGGATGGAAGCGTCTGGGACGGCATGCGTCCGCTTCGCAAAGATAACACCGGTTATGATTTAAAGCGCCTATTCATAGGAGCCGAAGGGACGCTCGGAATTATCACGCGTGCGGTGCTGCGTTTGTTTCCAAAGCCCCGCTCGCTGATGTGCGCGTTTGTGGGAATAGACTCGCCCTCGGCGGGATTGTCGCTGCTTCGTGAAGCGGAGGAAATGAGCGGCGGCGAAGTCACCGCTTTCGAACTCATGCCGCGCATTGCCATTGAGATGGTCGAGCGTCATACGCCTTCGATTCGGATTCCTTTGGAATCGGATGCACCCTGGTATGTGCTGTTGGAGATCTCCTCGTCCCGCGAAGAGAAGGACGCCATTGACAGGACGGAAAAGATTTTGGCGAACGCATTTGATAAAAATTTGATTTTGGACGGCACCATTGCGAACAGCAAGGCGCAAGAGGAAAATTTTTGGTCCATACGCGAATCGATATCGGAATCGCAAAAACGGGAAGGCGGGAGCATCAAGCATGATGTCTCCGTGTCGGTTTCTCGGATGCCGGAATTTCTTGAACGTGCGACCAGAGCCGTCGAAGAAGCGCTTGCGGGCATTCGGGTGGTCGCGTTCGGGCATATGGGGGACGGCAACATCCATTTTAATCTCTCGCAGCCGACCGATATGGAGCGCGATGCGTTTATGCTGGAATCCGAGCGATTCCATCGGATTGTCTATGACATTATTGCGGATATGGGGGGTTCAATAAGCGCCGAGCACGGAATTGGCATTGCCAAACTGGAGGAAAACGCACGCCACAAATCCGGTGTAGAGCAAAACCTCATGCGCGCCCTCAAGCGCGCCCTCGATCCGGGAGGCATTTTCAATCCCGGCAAACTCATAGACTAGCGTGCGGTTAATGCTATCGTAAGCCCCATGTCCGTAGAAAGCCCTGCCAGCCCCACCATTTTAATGCGCCGCGCGGCGATGTTTGCGGTTGCAACCGCCACGACTCTCATCTTAACGAAGGGAATAATTTGGTGGTGGTCGGATTCGGTTGCGCTGCTGGGCTCGTTGCTGGACTCGATTCTTGATGCGCTTGCCTCGCTGATTAATCTCGTTGCCGTGCGCCAAGCGACAACGCCCGCCGACAAAGAACATCGTTTCGGGCACGGCAAAGCCGAGGCGCTCGCCGGACTCGGGCAAGCGATTTTGATTTTCTGTTCGGCGATATTTGTGACGTTTGAAGCCGTGCGGCACCTGCTTGATCCCCGCGTTATCGGACACTCCTTGCTTGTGATGGCTGTAATGATATTGGCGACGGCATTGACGGTTGCACTGGTTGCATACCAGCGTTATGTAGTGCGGCAGAGCGGTTCGCTTGCCATTCGCGCGGACTCGCTTCATTACATCGGCGACACCGCAATCAACCTTGGCGTGCTTCTGGCGGTCGTATTGTCGGCCGGACTGGGGTGGCTGCTCGCGGATCCTTTAATTGCGCTGGCGATTGCGGGCATGATTTTTTGGAGTGCATGGAGCATTGCGCGCCAATCTTTTGATCAATTGATGGACCGCGAACTCGAAGATTCCGAAAGACAGAAAATTAAGGATATCGCGCTCGCGCACAAAGAGGTGCTTGGTATCCACGACTTGCGAACACGGCGCTCCGGATTGCATCGCTTTGTGCAGTTCCACATCGAACTTCCGCCGGACATGCCTTTGCACGAGGCGCACCGCATATCGGACGAGGTCGAGGCAAACGTCAAGGAGGAGTTTGCCGATACACAGGTTCTCATCCACCAAGACCCCGCCGGCGTTGAAGAAGCACACGGATTCGAGCATGCCTGAGCCGCGCAAAACCTTGATACTCACGGGAGCGAGTCGCGGGATTGGCCATGCAACGGTAAAACGTTTTGCGGAAGAGGGATGGCGGGTGATTACCTGTTCGCGCCATGCCTTTCCGGAGAATTGCCCGTGGGAAGCGGGTCCCGAAGACCACATCCAGGTCGATCTGCGCGATCCGGACGACCTGGAGCGTGCCATCAAAGAGATGCGCGAACGCCTCGAGGGAAGCAAGCTAAACGCGCTTGTCAACAATGCGGCGATTTCGCCCAAGGACGAGAAGGGCAACCGCATTGATACGATTCACACTTCCCTGCAAGACTGGCGCGATGTGTTCCAGGTGAACTTTTTTGCGCCGGTAATATTGGCGCGCGGATTGATTCAGGAATTGCGCAATGCGGGCGGGTGCGTCGTGAACATCTCCTCAATAGCCGGCGAGCGCGTTCATCCGTTTGCAGGAACGGCATACGCGACCTCGAAGGCCGCGTTAGACGCGCTCACGCGCGAGATGGCCGCGGATTTCGGGCCCCACGGGATTCGGGTGAATGCGGTCTCACCCGGCGAGATAGACACTTCGATGCTGTCGAAGGGAACCGAACGCATCGTTGAGACGCTGCCGTTGCGGCGACTGGGACGCTCGGAAGAAGTTGCCGATACGATTTATTTTTTATGCTCGGATGCGTCGACTTATGTGACCGGTGCGCAATTGCACATCAACGGCGGTCAACATGTTTGAGCGACTGCACGCTTTGCCATCACATTAACCAAATGCGCGCGATAATCCGCCGCGCCATGCAGATCCGACAAAAGCGAATCCGCCGACGGTGAAATCCCCTCGAGCGCATCCGCGCTCCAATTATTCGCAAGGGCGGATTCCATTTCCGTCATTCGGAACACGCCGTTCACACCCGCGCCCGTGACCGCAACGCGAACACCCGCTTCGGTTTGCGCGACAAAAACGCCGGCAAGCGCGTAGCGTGATGCGGGATTTGGAAATTTCTCGTAAGCGGCGAGCTTGGGAACGGGAAAGCTAATCTCGGTGATGATCTCATGCTCTTCCAAAGCGGTTTCAAACAAGCCTGTGAAGAAATCATCGGCGGAAATATTGCGCTTGTCGGTCTGGATGGTTGCACCGAGTGCGAGACAAGCGGCGGGATAATCCGCGGCCGGATCATTATTGGCGATGGAGCCGCCGAGCGTTCCGACGTTTCGAACGTGCGGATCGCCGATTTTGCCGGCAAGGTGCGCGAGTGCGGGAATTTTTTGTGCGAGTTTTCCGTCACCGGCGACTTGTGCATGCGGCGTTGCGGCACCGACAACAACGCTTGCTTTTTCGACCCGAACAAATCGAAGCGCTTCGATTTTTCCAATATCCACCAACGCGCCCGGAGAGGCGAGGTGCTGTTTGAGAGTCGGGATGAGAGTTTGTCCTCCGGCAAGAAGTTTGGAATCATCGGATACGTCAAGCAGGGCTTGCGCTTGTTCAATGGATGAGGCTCTGTGGTATGTGAAAGGGTACATGGTATCGCGGGGTTATGTTTGGATTGCGCGCCAGACTTTTGCGGGAGTCGCAGGCATGGAGATGTTCTCGTGGCCGATGGCGCTGGTAAGGGCGTTAAGGACGGCTGCCGGGGCGGCGATGGCGCCGGCTTCGCCGCAACCTTTGACGCCCAGCGGGTTGGAGGGTGCAGGGGTGTTGGTGAAATCAAGGCGCAGGGGCGGAGCGTCGTGCGCCCGCGGCATCGTGTAATCCATGTAGGAACCGGTGACCAACTGTCCGGTCTCGACATCGTAGACGCCGTTCTCAAGGAGAGCCTGTCCAATGCCCTGGAGAACGCCGCCGTGCACCTGCCCTTCGACTATCATGGGATTGATGATGGTGCCGAAGTCATCCACGGCAACATAATCAACTATCTCGACACATCCGGTCTGCGGGTCGACTTCGAGCTCGCAGATGTGGCATCCGGCGGGGAATGTAAAATTGGTCGGGTCATAGAAAGCCGTCTCTTTCAATCCGGGTTCGATTTCGCTTGTAGAAAACTTGTGCGCCGTATAGGCGTTGAGGGCGAGTTCCCCCCACGGAATGAATTTATTTGTGCCCTTGATTCGGAAGGCGGCATCGGCGAGTTCAATGTCGTCGGGCTGGACTTCCAAAATGTGCGCGGCAATGCGTTTCGCCTTGGTAATGACCTTGTCGAGCGCGCCGTCAATAGCGGACATGCCCACAGCCGCCGACCGCGAGCCATAAGTTCCCATGCCGAACTGCACGCTTGCAGTGTCACCGTGAACGATGGTGATGTCTTCGATGGGAATGGTGAGACGGTCGCTTACCAATTGCGCGAAACTCGTCTCGTGCCCCTGTCCGTGGGAATGGGCGCCGGTCAGCACTTCAACATTTCCGGTGGGATTGACGCGCACTTCCGCGGACTCCCACAAACCTACGCCCGCGCCGAGTGAGCCGACGGCATTGGACGGAGCAAGCCCGCAGGCTTCAATATAAGTGGAGAATCCGATGCCTCGGAGTTTGCCTTTGGCTTGCGCTTCCTTTCGACGCTTGTCAAAACTTTTGTAGTCGATCATTTCAGAGGCGCGGTCAATGCAGGCGTTATAATCACCGGTGTCATAATTAAGAATGACAGGGGTTTGGTGTGGAAACTTCGTTACGAAATTCTTCTTGCGCAGCTCGGCGGGATCTTTGTTTGTCTCCCGAGCGGCGCGTTCAACGAGTCTCTCGACCACGAAGGTTGCCTCGGGCCTGCCTGCTCCGCGGTAGGCGTCCACGGGAGCGGTATGCGTGTATACGCCTTCAACCTCAACATGGATGGCGGCAATATCGTACTGCCCCGAGAGCAATGTTCCGTAGAGGTAGGTCGGAACGGAAGAGGAAAAAGTTGAGAGATAAGCCCCGAGGTTTGCAACGGTATGGGCGCGCAGGGCGAGAAAGCGACCGTCCCCATCAAGCGCGAGTTCGGCGCGGGTGACATGGTCGCGTCCGTGCGCATCGGACAGGAAGGATTCGGAGCGCTCGGCGGTCCATTTGACCGGACGCTGGATCTTCCCCGCAGCCCAGAGGCAGACGGTTTCTTCCGCATAGACGAAAATCTTGGAACCAAATCCGCCGCCGACATCCGGGGAAATGACACGGAGTTTGTGTTCGGGAGCAACGCCGACAAAGGCGGACAGCACCAGCCGTTCAACGTGGGGATTTTGGCTCGTGGTGTAGAGGGTGTAATCGCCGGAACCGGGATTGTAATCACCCAGCGCCGCGCGCGGCTCAATGGCATTGGGAATGAGACGGTTGTTAACAATGTCCAAGTGCGTGACGTGCGCGGCTTTGTCGAAGGCGGCATCGGTTGCCTCTTTGTCTCCAAGTTCCCAATGGAAGCAAAGATTTTTATCGATGTCCTCGTGAACTTTTGGAGCGTTCTGGTTTTGCGCTTGCGCGGGTTCAACGACGGCATCAAGTTCCTCGTAAGAAACAGCGACGGCCTCCGCTCCCAAACGAGCGGCCTCCCGGGATTCTCCAATCACAACGGCAACACAATCACCAACATATCGGACGCGCTCGGGAGCAAGCGATGGATGCCCTCCCACTTTCATGGGCTCGCCGTCTTTAGAAGTAACCGTCCAGCCGCAGATGAGTCCGCCCAGCCCGTCGGCTTCCATGTCCTTGCCGGTGAAGACTTTGACAACGCCCTTGAGGGCAAGCGCATCCTTCGCATCAATGCCGGTGACTTTGGCATGAGCGTGGGGCGAGCGCACGAAGCTGGCATACACTTGCCCGGGGAGGTTGATGTCATCCGTATAGCGGCCGTTTCCGGTAATAAAGCGCTTGTCTTCGGTGCGCTCAATACGAGCGCCAATGCCCGTGTTGCTCATCCGCGCATCTCCTTTGCCGCCGAGAGAATTGCGGCGATGATGTTCTGATATCCTGTGCAACGGCAAATGTTTCCTTCGAGTTGCTCGCGCACGCTGTGTTCGTCCAGGTCATTGGTGTTTTCGATGATATCAACAGCGGCCATGATCATTCCCGGCGTGCAAAACCCGCACTGCAATGCATGATGTTGCTGGAAGGCTCTTTGCACCGGGTGCAATTCGCCGTTTTTCTGGATGCCTTCGATGGTTGTGATGTCGGCACCATCGGCCTGGGCCGCGAGCATAGTGCAGGACTTCACCGCACGACCGTTGAGATGGACAACACACGCGCCGCATTGGGAAGTATCACATCCGATGTGCGTTCCGGTAAGATTAAGTTTGTCGCGCAGGAAATATGCGAGCAACTGGGCTCCATCAACATCGGCGTTAACCTGTTCGCCGTTGATGCGCATTGAAACTTTTGTCATGATTCTCAGCCTCCCGGAAAAAGAATCACCTCCCTGCCCCCGATTATACCGCAACGAGATAAACAAACAAGGCAAAAATTACCACCACTGTTGCGGCGATGATGAGTTTGGATGTCCGTGTCGTGGAATATTTTGTTTTTACGGGGGTTTGCGTGACGACCGGGACGCTGTCAGGCGAATCGGGGGATGTGAGAATCTGTGCAAGATTCGCGAAAAACTCCTCGGTCATGCGCGTTGCCGTAGCATCAATGAGTCGTTGTCCTATCTGTGCGAGTTTTCCGCCGACAGTTGAGCGCGCCTCGTAAGTCAGAAGCGTTTTATTGTCCTCGGCGTCTTGCAGGACAACTTCGCCGGTTCCTTTTGCAAAACCTGCAACACCCTTGCCTTCGGCGTGGATGGTATAGCGTTCGTTTGGAACAACATCAGAGAGTTGAATGTGTCCCTTGAAGTTTGCAGCAACGGGCCCGACTTTCATTTGCGTTTCGATATTGTATTGAGTGTCACCGACTCGTTCGATGCTTTTGGCGCCGGGAAGGATACGCTCGAGAGTTTCGGGATCGTTGAGTGCTCGCCACACCTCCGAACGCGAGGCGGGGATGATACGGCTACCGGAAAGTTTCATACTTCATATTGTAAAGATTCCATCGCGTGAGCGCAAATATGTTCCTTGGAAAGGATGCCGAATCGGGCGACAATAAGGATTGAAATATTGGAGGCATTCTCATGAATCAGCAAAAACAATCCCAGCCCGCTACTTTAGAAGAGAACATCCGAGCTTACGAAGCACAACAGGAAGAACTGGAAAAATATTACAAGGGCAAATATGTGGTTTTCTACAATTGCGAGAGAATCGACAGTTTCGATAACTTCGATAGCGCCGCCCGGGAAGCCGTCCGCAGGTTTAACCGTGGACCCTATCTGATCCGTAAGGTCGGGGAGAAAGAAATAATACGTCTGCCTTCTTCGGTGATACTCCCCCATATTTCATAGGCACGCTCCTGCATGCCTAAAATTGAATCGAGCCCACGTTAGTTTTGATTTAACATTCGGCCCGTCGAAGTAGCGGAGATTATATCCGGGCTTCCCAAACAAATGCGCGGGTTACTCGCGGAGTAGATCATGGGCGTGAACGATGCCGCAGGCGCGACCTTCTTCCACAACGAAGAGACAGGTGATTCGCACCCGGTTCACGAGCGCGATCGCTTCGGCAACAAGGATATCGGGCTCAACGGTAACGGGGTCGAGAGTCATAACTTCACGGGTACGGCGCTGCAAGAGCCCGTCTTCCATGTGCCGCCTTAAATCTCCATCGGTGATAACGCCGACGAGTTTGTCATCTTCGGTGATTCCCAAACACCCGAAACCTTTGCGGGACATCACAACCAACGCCTCCGACATCAACGTATCCGGCGCCACCAACGGGAGATGCTCGCCGGTATGCATGACATCGCGCACGCGCATGAGTCGGGATCCAAGCGCTCCGCCGGGATGGAACTCGCGCATTTGCGCGGGCGAAAACCCACGCCGCTCCATCAACGCAACCGCAAGCGCATCGCCCAACGCCAATTGCATGGTGGTCGAAGTCGTCGGCGCAAGTCCGTTAGGGCAAGCTTCTTCGGATTTGGGAAGTTCAAGGACAACATCGCCTGCACGCGCCAGTGCGCTTGAGGCTTCCGAAGTGACGGCGAGAAGGGGAATGGAGAATCGTTTTGCGTAGGTGACGAGATTGTGAAGTTCGGCTGTTTCCCCCGAGCGCGAGAACATAACGAGCGCATCGTCTTTTCGAATCATGCCCAGGTCCCCGTGGCTGGCTTCTGCCGGATGGACAAAGTAGGCGGGTGTTCCGGTGGATGCGAATGTTGCGGCAATTTTTGCGCTGATATGCCCGCTTTTCCCCATACCCGAGACAATCACGCGTCCGCCGACCTTGTGCAGCAAGTCCACGGCTTGTTCGAAGGACTCGCCAAGCGATTGTTGGAGCTGCTCGAGTCCGCGCGTTTCGAGAGTAAGGGTTTGACGGGCGGATTCGAGAGCGGAGTGTTTTTTCTTTGCCATGGTTAGACTGCCTTTAAGTTTGCACCGGATTTACGCTCAGACATTGGCGCTCGCCCGATAGAGTGATATTGAAATCCGGCGGCAACGACATCTTCGGCGCGGTAGATGTTGCGCAAATCGATGAGAGTGTTTCCGTTCATGCGTTTCCGCAAGAGTGAAAAATCCAACGAGCGAAATTCCTTCCATTCCGTGAGTATGACAGCAATGTCCGCGCCGTCCAACGCCGCATAGCAGTCCTCTTTCCAGTCAATGCCGTCGATGAGTTGAGCGGCGGCTTTCATTCCATGAGGGTCGAAGGCTTGAATCTTTGCACCGGCATCGCACAGAGCCGGAAGAATGACGAGACTCGGAGCTTCACGCATATCATCGGTTTCAGGTTTGAAGGTGACACCGAGAACACCAATGGTTTTGCCGCGAACGTCACCGCCGACAGCGTTGATAATTTTTGCCGCCATGTTCTTTTTGCGCTCCGTGTTGGCTTCGATGGTTGCTTCGATGGTGCGAATTCGCACACCGAGGGTTTTCGCCATTGATAACAATGCCTTTGTATCTTTCGGGAAGCAAGAACCACCAAAACCGGGGCCGGGACGCAAACATCCGTGGGCAATGCGTGTATCGGATCCAATGATATGCGCAACGGTTTCAACATCTGCGCCGGCAATTTCGCAGATGTCGGCAATTTCATCAATCATTGCAATCTTGGCGGCGAGGAATCCGTTCGCGGCATATTTGCTGATTTCCGCGGTTCGCCTGTCGGTGAAGAGAACGGGAGTTTCATTGAGCGCGAAGGGATGATAAAGCGACTCCATGACGGCTTGCGCGCGCTCGGAGTTAACGCCAACAACGACACGTTCGGGATGGATGAAATCTTCGATGGCCTCACCTTGTCGAAGAAACTCCGGATTGGCGACAACATCAAAATCAAGATCGGGACGCGTTTGCGCGATGAGAGATTCGATTTCATCGGAGGTTCCCACCGGCACGGTTGATTTCATCACCACGGTGCATTGTTGCTGCAATGCGGGAATGATTTCCTTGAGAGCGTCGCGCACGTCGGAAATGTCGGCGCCAAAGTCGGCGCGCCGTGACGGCGTGCCGACGGCGATAAAGACAATGGCGCAATCGCGCACGGCGCCGGGAGCATCGGCAGAGAAGCGAAGCCGTTGCGCATCAAGAACTTCTTCGAGCAGACGCTCGAGTCCCGGCTCAAAGAAGGGTATGCGGCGTTGTTCAAGGAGATCCAGCCGTTCGCGGTTTCGCTCAACGCATACGACCTCGTAACCGAAACTCGCCAAACACGCCGCCGAGACCAGCCCGACATATCCACCGCCTATCATTGCGATTTTCATGACATCACCTTCGAGCGCGCGAGAGTTGCGGCAAGAAATCCTTCTTTACTGCCGCAATCATAACGCTCGCCGTTGAAGAGCAGCGCGCACGTAGAAGCGTTGCTTTTGATCAGGGTCTCGAGGGCATCGGTGAGAGGCGTGTCCTCCTTGCCTTCCTCGACTTTCTCGGATGGTTGCAACAATTCGAACACATCGGCGGGAAGAATATAGCGCCCGATGATTGCAAGGTTTGAAGGTGCGTTTTCGGGCGCAGGTTTTTCAATGACGCCGTGAAGCTCAACCGGTTCGCTGCCAACCTTTCCGCCACCGATATCAAGAATCCCGTAGCGGTGGCACTCTTTTTGATCGACTTGCTGCATTGCCAATAGAAATCCGTCTTTTTGTTTTTGGTATGCCGAAACGAGGGAAGAAAGGCACCCGGGCTTTGCAAAGAGAAGTTCATCGGGAAGCAGCACGGCAAAACTCTCATCGCCTATAATCTCGCGTGACAGCCATATTGCGTTTCCCAGTCCCAAGGGATGTTTTTGTTCAACGAAATGCACGGCGCCGGGCGTCGGCAGTTGCGCGCGCCACTTCTCCGCCTGCTCGCTCTTACCCGCAGCGCGCAAGCGCCGCTCCAGGACTCCGTTATTGGAGAAATAATTTTCGATGATGGTTTGTTGATTATATTCGTTTGAGATAACGAAGATGCACTCCTCGCAACCGGCTTCGATGGCCTCGAGGACGCAAAAATGAAGAAGGGGCGTATCAACGACGGGAATCATTTCTTTTGGCGTAGCGAGGGTGAGGGGAAGGAATCGTGTCCCTGTTCCGCCGATGGGGAAGATGGCTTTGCGGATGCGAGAAGGGTTCGTGGTCATGGTTAGGTAGGTAGAACTGGACGCAGGAATTTTATAGGTTAGGATACTATAACGGAAGCGATGTAGAAAGGGAGAAAGCGGATGCGATTGCTTTTCTTATTTGGCTGTTTTCTAGCGATGACGTCGTGTGTGGCGGCGCAGGAGGATGACTCTCGACAATGGAGCGTCTGGCTGGAGGATTTGCGCGAATCTTTTATCAGCGAAGGCATTTCGGGGCGGACGTTTGACCGCGCGCTGGGAGATACCACGCCGGACGAGCGCGTGCTGCGTTTGGACAGTGAGCAGCCCGAGTTTGTTCGCCCCATATGGGAGTATCTTGAAGGTGCGGTTTCTTCGCAACGCATCTCAAAAGGACAAGAGATGATCGCGCGTCATGGCGATTTGCTCGAGCGCATCTCCGAAGAGCACGGCGTCGCGACCGAGGTGCTGGTTTCGATTTGGGGAATAGAGACAAACTACGGGAGTAACAAGGGACGTCTCCATGTTCCCCGCTCGCTGGCGACGCTTGCTTACGGGAGCGACCGTCATGCGTTTGGACGCGAGCAACTGCTTTCGGCGATGCAATTGCTGGAAGAGGGGGTGATGTCGTCGGAGTCCATGGTCGGCTCTTGGGCCGGAGCGTTGGGGCATATGCAGTTTCTTCCATCGAACTATCAAACCTATGGTGTTGATTATGACGGGGACGGCGTTCGAGATTTATCGGGAAGCGTCCCGGATGCGATTGCCTCGGCTGCGGGATTCTTGCGGGCAAAAGGATGGCGTCGCGGAGAAGATTGGGGAATGGAGGTGGTTGTTCCCGACGGGTTTGATTATGGCCTGGCAAAATCGTCCGTTCGAAAGACGGGGGAGGACTGGGAACGATTGGGAGTAAGAGGTGTTGGCGGCAGCTTGCCGGCAGAGGAGGGATATTTGTTGTTGCTCGCGGGTCATCGCGGGCCGGTATTTTTTGTTGGGAAAAACTTCGAAGTACTGAAACGATACAATCCTTCGACGGCGTATGCGATGGCAGTGTCCAGATTATCGGACTGTTTGAATGATTGCGTCGGGCTGTTAGGGAGTTGGCCTGTTGAGGACGGAGTGCTAAGTCGCGGAGAGAAAATTTCGCTGCAGCGCGGTTTGGTGGCGGCGGGTTATGACATTGGCGTGGACGGGATTGTCGGCCCAAATACAAGGGCTGCGTTGCGTTCTTGGCAGCGTGCGAACGGCGAGGTTGTCGATGGTTATCCAACGCGTTCGCTGCTGCAACGCTTGAATGGCGAGTGAATTTAAACGTTTCAATTTTTGGAAACGCAGCTAGACGGGCTTTGTCACATCGCCGGTCGAATCGCTTTCCTTGACCGGTTCACGATTAACCGCCTCTTGCGTTTTACTTGAGTCGTTTTTGTTTTTCTTTGCTGCCGCTTTCTTTTGTTTTTTAGCCGATCGGGCAACCAGTTTTCTTGCTTCCTACCCGGCCTCGCCGAGCAATTCATGTCTGATGACCTGCTTTTCTATCATGTCTTTAATTTGCTCAAGCGGTATCGGTTTCATGCCGTTTTTTAATTTTCGCAATTCACTGCGGAAGACACGCAAAATTGGGTCGGTTGATAGTAGCGCTCCCACTGCATACGGACTGAAGACTTGACTATGTTCATAAAATTTATCTATGAAGTTTTTCTGAACGCCGCGCTTACACAACACGACCATCCGCCATCCGCACGACCCTTCCGCATCGCCTCGCCAGCCCTTCATCATGTGTAATCAGCAACAAACTCGAACCCTTCCGATCACACGCCCCAAACAGCAAATCCATCACAATGCCGCCCGAAGCGCCGTCCAAATTCCCCGTCGGCTCGTCCGCCAATAAAATATCCGGCTCCCCGACCAACGCCCTCGCCAAAGCAACACGCTGTTGTTCCCCTCCGGACAACTCGCCCGGGTAATGATTCAAACGATGCTCCAGCCCTACCAGCCCCAGCTCCTCTCGGGCACGGGCATCCGCATCCGCAACACCGGCGAACTCCAGCGGTAACATCACATTCTCCAATGCCGTCATCGTCGAAACCAAATGAAACGATTGAAACACAATCCCGACATGATCCCGACGAAACCTGGCCAGTCCGTCTTCATCCAACCGGCATAAATCTTCGCCGGCGACGATAACCCCTCCTTCGTCAACACCCTCCAACCCTGCGACCACCATCAACAAGGTGCTTTTGCCCGCGCCGCTGGGACCGACCAGCCCCACCGATTCGCCCTTAAATAATTCCAAGTTAATCCCTCGCAAAATGTTGACCTCGCCGGCGTTCCCCTCCAAACTCAATCGAACATTCTGCAAATGCACCGCCACGTCCCGTTTTTCCATTTTATCCTTCCTGTGTTTTCAATCGTCCCTCAACCCCTATGGATATAGAATGCATCGATATAAGACAATCATCCTGTTAGCATACGCGATAATGAGCGCCCCAAACGCACACGCTGACGACAATGTCGTCGATATCCTCGTCTTCGGCGATTCGCTTGTCGCCGGCTACGATATACCCTTGGAAGAGGCTTTTCCGAATCGACTCGAAATTGCCTTGCGAGAGCGAGGGCACCAGGTTCGGCTGGTGAATGCGGGAGTCTCGGGGGATACCACCGGCGGCGGCGTGGCGCGGCTGGGATGGTCGCTGGGCGAAGACATTGACGCGGTGATACTGGAGCTTGGCGCAAACGATGCGCTGCGGGGGCTTTCGCCGCAACAGGCCAAGAAAAATCTCGCGACAATGATAGAAGAGATTCAATCGAGAGGACTGCCCGTGCTGCTCGCGGGAATGCGTGCGCCTCCGAATTTGGGACGCGCGTATGTCGAAGCGTTTGATTCCATTTACCCGGCTTTGTCCGAGGAGTACGGGGTTGCGTTGTATCCCTTCTTTCTCGAGGGCGTGGTGTTGGTGCCGTCGTTGAACCTTCCCGATGGACTGCACCCCAACCCCGACGGGGTCGAGGTAATAGTGCGGAAGATATTGCCTTATGTGGAGAAGTGGTTGTTCGAAAAATAACCGGAAGGGTTTTCGAAATTGTTCGGGGAGCACAAGGAGGCGGGGAAAGAAGCGACGAGGGCTAAAAGGAGAGTATTCCAGATGAAATCTTGCCCTCGCCGCCGTGAAACCACTCTATCACACTCCCCATGAAATAGCCACTTAACGAGCATCTCGTTTAAATCTATGTTCGCGGTGCGCCTTTCGGCTTTCCCGTCTTGGGAAGTTATCCACTGCCGGTAAAATTTCCTAACCGGCTTTCTTGAATTGATCAGCCTCCGTCGAATCTCCCAACGCGGCCGTTGACGCCTCTCCGCCCGACACCGTCAGCGCGACCAAATCGAAATACCCCGTTCCGACTTCCCGCTGGTGCCGTGTAGCCGTGTAGCCGTCGCCTTCGGCGGCAAACTCCGCCTGCTGCAGGTCGGAATACGCGGACATTCCGCGTTGTCGATACCCTGACGCCAATTGGAACATTCCGTAATTCAACTGGTGGAATCCTGCCAAAGTTATGAATTGAAACTTGTATCCCAATGCGCCCAACTCATCGCGATAGCGCGCGATTTGGTCACGCTCCAAATTTCCTTCCCAGTTGAAGGACGGCGAGCAATTGTATGCCAGCAGTTTTCCGGGATATTGCGCGTGAATCGCCTCGGCAAACCTCCGCGCCTCATCGAGATTGGGCTTCGAGGTCTCCCACCACAGCAGGTCCGCGTATTTTGCAAACGCCAAACCCCTCTTGATGCAGTGGTCCACTCCGCTTCCCTCGCGCAAGCGATAGAAGCCTTCGGCCGTGCGCTCGCTGGATGCGATAAATTCATGGTCGCGTTCATCCACATCGGAAGTAAGCATCCGCGCGCTCTCCGCATCCGTGCGCGCAACTATCAACGAGGGGACCCCGCTAACATCGGCGGCAAGCCTGGCCGCTATTAAATTGCGCTCGTGGGCTTTCGTGGGAATCAAAACTTTCCCGCCCAGATGTCCGCACTTCTTCTCCGATGCGAGCTGGTCCTCGTAATGAACCGCCGCGGCGCCGGCCTCGATGTATGCCTTCATTATCTCGAAGCAATTCAGCGCGCCTCCAAAGCCGGCTTCTGCATCGGCAACTATCGGCACAAACCAGTCGCGTTCGCTGCCGCCTTCGGAATGCTCGATTTGGTCGGCACGTTGCAGCGCCCGATTAATTCGACGAGCCAGCGCCGGTCCCGAATCCGCAGGATACAAACTCTGGTCCGGATACATTGCACCGGCGCTGTTGGCATCCGCCGCGACCTGCCAGCCTGAAAGGTATATCGCCTCAAGTCCGGCACGAACCATCTGCATCGCCTGGTTGCCGGACAACGCTCCCAGCGCTCCGACGAAATCACGTTCATGCAGGAGTTTCCACAAGCGGTTCGCACCGCGCGTCGCGAGCGTGTGCTCAACGGCAACAGAGCCGCGTAGCCGCTCGACTTGATCGGGCGTGTAGGGGCGCTCGATGCCATCGAAACGCCCGGCCGGCGCACCGGGAACGAGATCTTGAAAACTTTTAACCATCTTAGTATTCCTCCACCAAAATTATGCAGCCCCCCTCGCGAGCATCTTGCGAGGATTCCCTCTTCGGTCTATGGTTAACCCGTCTTGACGGGTTTGTCGAGAGATTATGACACCGAGAGCGATAATAAGAGTGATTCCAATAAGGGTGATTCCATGGAAATAACCGTAAGCCGAAACGAAGGACTGGAGAGAGAATGGAAGGTTCGCATCCCCGCCGAGGAACTCTCCAAGCGGCTGGATGCCCGCCTGCAGGAGTTGCGGTCGCAAGCAAAGATCAAAGGATTCCGCCCGGGCAAGGTTCCCGTATCACACCTGCGCCGACTGTACGGCAAGAGTCTCATGGGAGAAATTATCGACGGAGTTATGGCGGAAACCGGCAAGCGCATCCTGGAAGAGGCGGGCTTGCGCCCCGCTATGCGCCCCCGCATTGAGCTCGAAACCGACGAGATGGAAGGCGGACTCGAGGCCGTACAAGACGGCAAGGGCCCGCTCGCATACAAAATGTCGCTCGAAGTCGTCCCCGAAATCAAACTGCAAGACTTCACCGCGCTGAAACTGACTCGCAAAGTCGCAAAAGTCGAGAAAAAAGATATCGAATCCGCATTGGAGAAACTTGCACAGCGGCGTCGAACTTTCGAAACATGCGAAGACAAGAATGCGACGGCAAGAGAGGGCGACAGGGTTCGGCTGGACTTTGTCGGAAAAATTGACGGCAAGCCCTTCGAAAACGGCGAAGGGAAGGATGTGTTTGTCGAAATCCCCGCGGAAGGAGAAGGCGGAGGGTTCGAAAAAGAATTGCGGGGCAAGAAAGTCGGTGAATCAAAAATGGATGTGACTTTCCCCGAGGACTATCCCGAAGAGGTGCTCGCCGGACAAAAAGCGAGCTTCGATATCAACATTAAAGAAATCGCACAACCTCAGGAAGTTGCCATTGACGAAAATTTCGCAACCGGCCTGGGCGCGGAAAACCTCGAAGCGCTGCGACAGCAAATATCGAACATGCTTGCCGCGGAAGACACGCAAATGACCCGGGCAAAACTCAAGCGCCAATTGCTCGATAGACTCGCCGAGCAATATTCTTTCGAGCTGCCGAGCGGGATGGTGAAACAGGAGTTGGAATCCATCAGTGCGCAGATTTCACCTCCGGCGCAAGAAGGTGAAAACAACCCTCCCGACGAAGAAAAACTCAAGAGCGAATACGGCGACATCGCCGAAAGGAGAGTCCGCCTTGCGCTCGTCCTGAACGAGATCGGGCAGCGTAACAATATTGAGGTTACTTCGCAGGAGTTAAACCACGCCATTGCGCTGCAGGCGCGAAGGTTTGCCGGAGAGGAACAGAAACTTTATGCTTATTATAAAGAGCATCCCGAAATGCTTGAAAGGCTGCGTGCACCGATATTCGAAGACAAGGTTACCGACTTTCTCTTTGAACTGGCGGAGATCGAGGAGCAGGAGGTTTCGAGGGAGGAACTCTATCGTGACGAAGATGAGAACGAAGATTGAGGACTCAGGCGGCGGGAGTTTGGGCGCGTAAGGCGCCACAATTCGCTCCAATCCCTTTAAAGTGCAACATTAAGCATACATAATTCCATAATTGCCTTTTTTCAAAATCCCGTGCTAATATCCCCCAGCATGACACAGCCTAACGAGCAATTCGAACGCTTTCAAAACACCCTCGTTCCGATGGTCGTCGAGCAGACCAATCGCGGCGAACGGGCGTACGACATATATTCGTGCCTTCTCAAGGAGCGCATCATCTTCCTGACGGGAACCATCGAAGACAACCTCGCGAGCCTCGTTGCCGCGCAGCTCCTGTATCTCGAGGCCGAGTCTCCCTCCAAGGACATTGCCATGTACATCAACTCGCCGGGCGGAATCATCACCGCGGGAATGGCCATCTACGACACGATGCAATACATTAAACCCGAAGTCTCAACGCTTTGCATCGGACAAGCCGCTTCCATGGGATCCCTCCTGCTTGCCGGCGGCGCCAAAGGAAAACGCTCCGCGCTCAAAAACGCACGCATCATGGTTCACCAGCCTTCCGGAGGATTCCAGGGACAGGCCGCCGACATCGAGCGACACGCACAAGAAATTATTGATCTGAGGCATCGCCTCAACGAAATCTATGCCCAGCACACGGGCCAAGACATTAAAACCATCGAAACGGCCGTTGACCGTGACACTTTCCTCACGGCCGAAAACGCCAAGGACTTCGGACTCATTGACGAGGTCTACACGCAACGTCCCGACACCGCATGACTTTCATTTCGAATTTTGTTATAGTCACCCCGAGTATTCACCAAAACGGAACACACCCATGGCAAATAAGGTAAGTGGAAACGGATCTGGCGGCGGGAGCATGCTCTATTGCTCCTTCTGCGGAAAATCACAGCACGAGGCCCGCAAGCTCATCGCAGGGCCGACCGTCTTCATCTGCGACGAATGCGTTGAACTCTGCACGGATATCATTCGCGAGGAAAACAAGACCGCCTTGGTAAAATCACGCGGCGGCGTGCCCACTCCCTCGGAGATAAACGCAATCCTGGACGATTACGTCATTGGACAAACCCACGCCAAACGCGTTTTATCCGTGGCGGTTCACAACCACTACAAGCGACTCGACCACGCCACCAAAAACAACGAAGTCGAACTCGCAAAATCGAACGTGCTGCTCATCGGTCCGACCGGTTGCGGTAAAACCCTTCTCGCCCAAACGCTCGCGCGCGTGCTTGATGTCCCCTTCACCATGGCGGACGCAACCACGCTCACGGAGGCGGGTTATGTCGGCGAGGATGTCGAAAACATCATCCTCAAGCTTCTCCAGGCCGCCGACTACAATGTCGAGCGGGCGCAACGCGGCATCGTCTACATTGACGAGGTCGATAAAATCTCGCGCAAGTCCGACAACCCCTCGATCACAAGGGATGTCTCCGGCGAAGGCGTGCAACAAGCACTGTTGAAAATCATGGAAGGAACCATCGCGTCGGTTCCGCCGCAGGGCGGCCGCAAGCATCCGCAGCAGGAGTTTCTGCAAGTCGATACGACGAACATCCTCTTCATCTGCAGCGGCGCTTTTTCCGGTCTTGAGCGCGTCATCTCCAAACGCACGGAGTCGACCTCCATCGGGTTCGGCGCGGACGTCCGGGACAAAGACCAGCAAGGCATGGCAGGAAAGTGGCTGCCGTTGCTGGAGCCGGAGGACTTGCTGCGCTTCGGGCTCATCCCCGAATTCGTCGGCAGGGTTCCGGTGCTGGCAACCCTCGAGGATTTGGATGAAGACATGCTTATCCGCATTCTCGTTGAGCCGAAAAACTCATTGGTTAAGCAATATAAATCCCTTTTTGAGATGGAGAACGTCGAGGTCACCTTCGCCGAGGAAGCCCTGCGCAAAATCGCGCGCAAAGCCATCAAACGCAAAACCGGCGCCCGGGGGCTGCGTTCCATCATGGAGAACATCCTCCTTGAGACCATGTTCAAGCTGCCGGACCTCTCCGGTGTGGAGCAAATTGCCATCTCAAGCGAGGTTGTAGACGGCGATGCACAGCCCTTCTACCTCTACGCAAAGCAGGATATTGAAACGCCGACTCCCGCATAATTGATTTTTTTCTACAGGCTCTTGAAAATATTGCTTCCAGTCGCCATTTAATAATAATCCCAAGTGTATACAAGGAAGGGTAATGTTTGATATTGAAAAATTTCTCGCAGGCGAGATCGAGGCTCCAACGCTTCCAGTCTTAACGCTTCGGGACATTGTTGTGTTCCCCAAAATGGTCGTGCCGCTGTTCGTCGGAAGAACCAAATCCGTCCGTGCACTCGAAAACGCCATGAAGCACGACAAGCAAATCTTCCTTCTCGCCCAGCGCGACGGCAGCCAGGACGACCCGAAACCCAAAGACATTTACACCATCGGCTCCATCGCCTCGATATTGCAACTGCTGAAACTCCCCGACGGAACGGCAAAGGTTATGGTCGAGGGACTGGAGCGCGCGCAACTGGACGCTTTCACGCAAACCGAAGATTTCTTCGAGGCGACCATCAAGCCCATGGAGCGCGAAAACGAACCTTCGGAAAACGACCACGTCGAGGCGCTCACGCGTTCCCTCGTTGCGCAATTCCGCGAGTATGCCGAACTCAGCAAAAAACTCCCGCCCGAAGTGCTGGCATCCCTCGAACAAATCACGGATGCGGAAAAACTTACCGACAGCATCTCCGGACATTTGCATGCGCCCGTTGTTGAGAAACAAAAGATTCTGGAACAACCCTCCGTGCGCGGACGACTCGAGCACATCCTTTCGCTTATCGAGAGCGAGATCGGAGTCCTCCAGATGCAAAAACGAATTCGCAAACGGGTCAAAGGACAACTCGAAAAAACACAACGCGAGTACTACCTAAACGAACAACTCAGGGCCATACAAAAAGAGCTCGGTGAAGACGAAAGCGGACGCGACGAACTTGCCGACATCGAAGACCGCATTGAAAAAATAAAGCTTTCAAAAGAAGCGAAAACAAAAGCGCGAAGCGAACTCAAGAAACTGCGGCAAATGTCTCCCGTCTCGGCAGAGGCAACGGTCGTGCGTAATTACCTTGACTGGATGCTGTCCCTGCCGTGGAACAAACAAAAACGCGTGCGCCTTGACCTGGACGCCGCCGAGCGCATTCTTGATGAAGACCATTACGGGCTGGAAAAAATCAAAGAACGGGTTATGGAATATCTTGCCGTCCAGCAACGATCGAAAAAATTGCGCGGACCAATCTTGTGCCTGGTGGGACCGCCGGGCGTCGGGAAAACATCGCTGGGCAAATCCGTCGCACGCGCGACCGGGCGCGAGTTCGTCCGCATGTCGCTGGGAGGCGTGCGCGACGAAGCCGAAATCCGGGGGCACCGGCGCACCTACATCGGCTCCATGCCCGGAAAGGTCATACAGTCCCTGAAGAAAGCGGCGTATAACAATCCGTTGTTTTTGCTGGATGAAATCGACAAAATGGGCGTTGATTTCCGCGGCGACCCTGCCGCCGCGCTGCTGGAAGTGCTTGATCCCGAACAAAACAGTTCCTTCGCGGACCATTACTTGGAGGTCGAGTATGACCTCTCAAACGTGATGTTCCTCACCACCGCGAACAGTTTGAACATTCCGCCTGCATTGGCGGACCGCATGGAGGTCATCCGTATCTCGGGTTATACCGAAGAGGAAAAAGTCGAGATCGCACGCAGGCATCTCATCCCCAAAGCCGTCAAAGGCCACGGCTTGCGTAAAAACGAATACGCCATCGAGGACGAGGCGTTGCGCGCGCTCATTCGAACCTATACCCGGGAAGCGGGCGTGAGAAACCTCGAGCGCGAACTTAATTCACTGGCAAGGAAATCCGTGCGGCGTTTGCTCTCCGGCAAAGCCAAGGGCGGCACCGTGAAAATCACCGCCGACAACCTCGGCGATTTTGCCGGAGTTCCAAAATACCGGCGCTCCATGCTCGAAGAGCAAAACCGCATCGGAGTCGTCACCGGACTCGCCTGGACCGAATTCGGCGGCGAACTTCTTACCATTGAAGGCGTGATGCTGCCGGGCAAGGGCAACATGGTCGTCACCGGAAACCTGCGCGAGGTTATGAAGGAATCCATATCCGCGGCAAACTCTTATGTGAAATCGCGGGCGGCAAGTTTCGGCATTGAGCCGCCGGCGTTTGATAAACGGGACATCCATGTTCACGTTCCCGAAGGCGCGACTCCAAAGGACGGACCTTCAGCGGGGGTTGCCATGGCAACCGCAATCGTCTCGGTGATGACGGGGATACCCGTGAAGCGTGAAGTTGCGATGACCGGAGAGATTACCTTGCGCGGACGCATCCTTCCCGTCGGCGGACTGAAGGAGAAATTGCTGGCGGCTTTGCGCAACGGAGTCGAGACGGTTTTAATTCCCGAGGAGAATGCCAGGGAGCTCGCCGAGATTCCGGACTCGGTTAAGGATCACTTGGACATTCGGCCGGTTTCGATGATGGACGAGGTTATCGAGGTTGCATTGGAGCAGGTGCCAGAGGCCATTGAATGGAACGAAGCGGCCTACACCAAGGAAGTTCTTGAAGATAAGGGAGGCGTGGCACCCAGGGCGCATTAGTTGCGCCTTAACAGGAGTCTTTAGGGATCTATCAACCGATTCGGTTTATCTATTGGCAACCGAATCGCTTTACACTTAACTCGAAGTGATTCGGTAAAAAAAATTATAAAAAATCATCAAGGAACGAATCGGTCTCTGTCTAAAAAAATGGTCGCTATGCCGCAGGTTTTCAAAAATATTATCTACATCTCTCCATAGAGAGAGAATTTTTTGAAATTCTTAATGGAATTCTGTTATGCTTTTACTGCCTTACACAAGTAGGCGGGGAGTCTGGAGCCTCAGTTTAATGGATAAACGTCTTGCGAACTGAATAAGGTGTTAGGCATCTTTTTTAGAGGTTTCTCTACAAGAAGATTGCAGGTTCGAATCCTGCAGGTTATCCAGGCTCCTCGCTATTATTTCATACTTGTTTGATTTTGAATCTCTTTTTTTCTCCGAGCGTCACCATAAACCAGATGGCAGGAAACGTCAAACTTTTTTGCGGGATTCGAATCAGCAGAAGCCTCCATATACCTCAAATTCGGCGATTATGGACAATTTGCCCAGATCGGTTTGGGAGTAAAAGTCCCGTTTTTTAGCCCGGCTTGCGAGCCGCCCCGTCCCCCAAACCGTCGCGCCAAGCCGGAGCAATTCTGTCCAAAAACTTCCGCATTCCGGCAAACTCCCCGTATTGCAAGGTCGCATCCAGCATCCCCAGCACCCGCGGCATATAATCCAGATACCACGCTTTGCCGTCCCGCTTCCACAATCGACAAAACACTCCGGCGACCCGCATGTGCCTTTGCGCCGACAACAATAAAAATTCCCTCTCAAACACATCACGCTCCAAACCGCTGCGCGAAGCAAAATACCGCCCCAACAATTCCGTTCGCAACTCCGCCGAAACATCGCGTCGGGCATCCTCGAGCAGCGACATCATGTCGTAGGCATTCGACCCGAAACTCGAATCCTGAAAATCCAAAACACCGCAGCGCGACAGCCTTTCTCCGTTCAATAACATCAGATTGTCGACATGATAGTCGCGCAGCACCAAGACATCACAACGCGGCGGCACCGAGAGCAATTCTCTCCACAAACCGGAAAACTCTTCGCACACGCCTTCCCCGGGCGCACGCCCTAGAACCAGCGGCAAATACCACTCCACGAACAACTCCGCCGCGTCAATCAACGCTTCCGTATCATAAGGGGGCAGCGAAATTGCGCACGCATCCGGATGCTCGTGCAGATGCACGAGAACATCAACGGCGCTTGCATATAATTCGTGCGCATCATGTCCGCCGTCCAGCAAGACGGAGAAACGCGTGTCGCCAAAATCCTCGATCACCGCCAAACCGAGAGCGTCCTTGAGTTCGTAAATCTTCGGGGCGGAAATACCCAAGCCGCGAAGATGCTCGCCAACTTTCACGAACGAGACAAGATCCTCACGCGGCGAGAGCATCAAGAGTTCGCCAACATTGCCGCCGTTGCGCGCGAGGCGAAAATATCTCCGGGCGGAAGCATCGCCATCAAGCGGAACGGTCTCCATGTCTCCGCGACCGCTGCGTTCGAGAAACTCGACAATCTCGTGTTTTGATACTTCCGACAAAGTTACATCCAGAACAACCCTGCTAGCAGCAGGGCCATTGCAGTCCAGATTGTTACGCCGTTCAGGAGCAGGTTTGCGGGAAAACGCCGCGCACGGATGCCAAAGCCATGCACGAAGCCCGCCGAGCAAGTCATCAGCAACAAGGCAAGAAGACCGTGTTGCGTTCCCGAGAGTTCGCGTCCAAACAGATAGGGATAGATGAAGAGGCTGAGCGCGATTGTTCCGCTTGCCAGCAGAGAAATCCAGCTTGCGGTTTTAGTCGTCGTCATCATAGTAGAACTCAAGCCACATGGCGTTGAGAACCGCAAAGCAGCAGATGAATGCAACGCCGATGACCCAGGCAAAATACCACATTTGCGCCTCCTAGTAATTTCCGCCGCGAGAGTTTCGCAACACCCGGAACACCCATGATGTATATGCAACGATAACGGGCAGAAACACAAGGGTGACGAGCAGCATGATGAAGAGAGTGAGATGACTGGACGAAGAATCCCAGATGGTTAAGCTTGAGCGCGGATGCGAACTTGAGGGAAGCAGAAACGGGAATAATGCCAACCCTCCGGTTGCAACGATGCCGAAGAGCGAAGCGCAACTGGTGATGAATGCGGCGCGTGCGCTGCCATCGCCGTGTAAGAGGAACGCCGTTGCAAGCGCGCCGCCCACGGCAAGGACGGGAGCAATCCACATCCACGGATGGGCGTGATAGTTGGCAAGCAGCGCGCCGGATTCCCGCAACACTTCGTTACGCAAGGGATTGGAAGGGCCTGCGGGATCGAAACCTGCAGCGAGTCGATAGCCTTCGATGCCAAAAGCGGCATAAAAACCTGCGACAATTACCAGCAGGGCGGTTATCAGAGCGGCGCCCGTGCCGATGCCGCGGGCGCGCCGGAGCAACGGAGCTTCAATCTTGTTGGCAAGGTAGGCCGAGCCGTGCATCACAAGCATTGCGAACGAGACCAATGCTATCAACAGCGGAAAGGGCGTCAGCAATCCGAAGAAGGTGCCTTCATAGACGGGCAGCAGCGTGCCTTCGAGGTGGAAGGGAACGCCCTGGAGCGCGTTTCCGAAGGCGGCGCCGAACAGCAGCGCGGGGATTGCGCCGCCGACGAAAAGGGCGCCGTCCCAGAGTTTCCGCCAGCCCGGGTGTTCGAATCGGGCGCGAAACGCAAACCCGACGGGACGCAGGATAAGAGCGACGAGCAGCAGGAACATTGCGATATAGAAGCCGGAAAACGCGGTTGCGTAGAGCGGCGGCCATGCGGCAAACATGACGCCGCCGCCCAGAATGAACCAGACTTGGTTTCCCTCCCAGAAGGGCTCAATGCTGTGAATGAGTTCGCCGCGCTCGGCATCGCTTCTCGCAACAAACGGCAAGAGCGTCGCGACACCGAGATCAAAACCATCGGTGACGGCAAAGGCGATGAGCAGCACGCCGAGCAGCAGCCACCAAATCAGTCGCAGGGTTTCATAATCGAGAGGAAGACTCATGACGCTTTCTCCATGCCCGATTGTGATTGTGCGCGATGCCGGCGCGCAAAGAATTCATCAGGCCCCATGCGGATATATTTCACCATCAAATAGACATCGGCTACGGCAAGCGCGCTGTAAAACAACACGAAGCCCGCCAGCGAAAACATCACCATGCTTGCGGAAACGCTGGACACTCCCAACGCTGTCGGCAGGATGCCCTCGATGGCCCAAGGCTGCCTGCCGTATTCGGCGACAATCCAGCCAAGCTCGCTGGCGATCCACGGCAGCGGCAGCGAATAAAGCGCAATGCGCAAGAACCATTTGTTATTGTCGTAACGTCTGCGGCAGACGTTCCAGAACGCCCACGCGAACAGAACGATAAAGAAGATCCCCAGCCCGACCATCACCCGAAACGACCAGAACAGCACCGGCACGTTGGGAACCGTTGACCATGCCGCTTGCTCGATTTCGTCAGGCGTTGCGTTATCGACATCATCACGGATGCGTTTGAGCAACAGCGCGTAGCCGAGATGATCGACATGATCTTCGAGCAGCGTGCGCGCGACGGAATTATCGGGATCAACGCGCAGGGTTTCCAACGCGCTATACGCAATCATTCCTTCTTCGATGCGACTCCTTGCAAGGTCTACCAATTCATTGATGCCCTTGACTTCGGTATCCAGCGACCGCGTTGCTATCAGTCCGAGCAGCCACGGGATTTTCACCTCGCCGTAATTTTGACGCGCCTCGACATCGGGGAAGGCGATGACATTGAAGGAAGCGGGAGGAGGCTGCGTCTCCCATTCGGCTTCGATGGCCGCGACTTTCATTTTTTGATTTTGCGTGTCGACATAGCCGCTTTCATCACCGAGAACAACAACGCATAGAGCGGATGCCAGCCCGAAGCTTGCGGCAACCGTCATGGAGCGCCGTGCGAAATCAATGTGCCGGCGCCGCAACAGGTACCACGCGCTTATCGAAAGCATGAAGATTGCGCCGGTGACATAGCACGCGCCGATGGTATGGACGAATTTGGTTTGCGCAACAGGATTGAGGAGCACCTCCGAAAGAGATACCAGTTCCATTCGCATGGTCTCGAAGTTGAATTTTGCCCCTGTGGGCTTTTGCATCCATCCGTTTGCTATGAGGATCCACAACGCCGAAAGATTCGACCCAATCGCCACCAGCCATGTCACCACCAGATGTCCGACTTTGGAGAGATGGTTCCAGCCGAAAAAGAACAGCCCGATGAAAGTCGCTTCCAGGAAGAAGGCCATCATTCCCTCAATGGCAAGCGGCACACCGAAAACATCGCCGACATAGTGGGAGTAATATGCCCAGTTGGTTCCAAATTGGAATTCCATGGTGATGCCCGTGGCAACCCCCATAGCAAAGTTGATGCCGAAGAGAAGTCCCCAGAATTGGGTCATGCGTTTCCAGATTTCGCGCCCGGTCATGACGTAGACGGTCTCCATGATGCCGAGAAGCACGGCGAGCCCGATCGTCAGCGGCACAAAGAGGAAATGATACATTGCCGTCAGGGCGAACTGCAGGCGCGAGAGATCGACAACGGTTTCGGTTGCGATGGTCATGGCGTGACCTCCGTCTGCGAGAGAAGCGCGTCTTTGATGCTTTCGGCATTAACATCAGGGCGCTCGGATGGTCCGAAGAAAATGAAGAACATCACTGCTAGCGCAAGTAATTTGATAGTCAGCAAGGAGAAAATTTCCCGACGAAGAGTCTTTAATACGGACTCTTGAGATGATACAGTCCTAGAGAACAAAGCAACCATCGAAAAATCTCCTTGAATTTCCTCCGTGCCTCTGTGTGTTTATCACACTTCGGCATGTTTGTCAAGATGAAGAAGATTGTTTGCCCCAAATATTCCCTTTATGGTTTTCAATTGCTTTCATGACACTCTCCTTTGTCCCCATTGCATGCATGCAACAGCGATGAAGTCAGACAGTTGATTGAGATATTTTCCGCGGACAAAATCAGCAGGCGAGGGATGTCCTTTTTCTTGTACCTCTGATATCTCCTTCAGCACCCCTTGCTGATTAGGCATCCTCGGAGGTATCCTCCTCGGACGTATCCTCGGCTTCCGATGAAGGCAACGATAACGGCGGCGGCTCCGGCATCTTGTAGAAAGTCACCGTTGGAGCGTATGTGTAATTATCCGGATCAGGACCGGGAGAGGCATTTTCTCGCGGCCTTTCCATCAATCCGGCCGCAACCAAATCATCCATCATCTCTTGCATTGTCATGGTACGCACTCCTTTTCGAATCAAATACCCCGCCTCCGGATGTTACAACAAAAGAATTTGAAACAACACCAAAGAATTGCACGACTCTTTTTCCTCGATTTTCCGCCCGTTTTTAAGACACGCCCAACTTTTTCTTAACCTTGGACGAGGATGTTGTGTATTGGAATACGAGTTTTTCATCGGGGTGGACATAGGCAAAAGCCTTTTGCGCCATGAGAGCCGCTTCGTGAAAACCGCTGAGTATAAGTTTGAGCTTTCCGGGATAGGTATTGATGTCTCCGATGGCGAAGATGCCGGGCGTGCCGGTTTCGAAAGTCTCCGTGCTTACGGGTATTAAACCATCCTGCATTTCGAGCCCCCATTCGCCGACGGGACCCAGCTTCATACTCAGCCCGAAGAAAGGAAGGAGGATGTCGCATTCGATTTGATGTTCTTGTTCGTCATTGTCGACATAGGTGACAGATTCAAGGTTTCCGTATTTTCCGTGGAGTTCCTTGACCTGCCCGATATGGAGATTGACATCACCGCCTTCGACGAGTTTGTGCAACCGCTTGACCGAGTCGGGAACCGCACGGAAACGATCACGGCGATGGAGCAGGGACATGCTTGAAGCGATAGGCTGGAGGTTGAGAGTCCAGTCGAGGGCGGAATCTCCGCCGCCTAGAACCAAAATTTTTCTATCACGAAATTTCTCTCTCTCGCGCACGGCATAGAAAACAGAGGTGTTCTCGTAGACTTCGATGTTCGGAATGGGCGGCTTTTTCGGCTGGAAACTTCCACCGCCCGCAGCGATGACAACAACGGGGGCTTGAATACGTGTGCCGACATCGGTCATCACGAGCCACTCGCCGTTTTCTTGGCGTTGAAGTTGCGTGACCATTTGGGAAAAGTGAAAAGTTGGCTTAAGCGGTTCGGCCTGTTGCATAAGTCGTTCGCTCAGTTCTTCTCCGGTAACTTCAACGAGGGCCGGGATATCGTAGATTGGCTTTTCCGGATAGAGTTCAATGCATTGCCCTCCGGGCTTGTCGAGAATGTCGATGACATGCGCCTTGATATCGAGCAGCCCGAGTTGGAAGACGGCGAAGAGTCCAACAGGACCGGCACCGATGATGATGGCATCGGTGCGAATGGTTTGCGTTTCGGGGGAGGTCATCTGCAGCATGGGGAATAAATAACACTTTGAGTTCGTTAATTGTGGGTATTTCCGCATTTATTTTGTGATATGGAATTTATACAGGTGATTCGACCAAAACACAACAGATTTAAAGGCGGGGAAAATATCTTTTGCGTCCTGGCCGATTCGACCGCACCGGAAAATCAACCGGACATAATCCTTGGCGGCGACATGGCCCGGGAATTCACGGAACCGGCTTCATCCTTCAAAGACCCCCTGCGGGGTGAGATAGGTATCCGTTAGCTCGTGTTCCACATGGGCCTGCCGCCACGACAAAAGCCTTCCGGCATATTCCAGCATCAAAGATTGGCACGCGGGCTCGCCCGAAAGATCCGTGAACTCGTCCTTTACATTGAAGAGCATTGAGGGCAATCCGGAGAAATGGACATACTTGTAGCGCGCATCCCGTATTACATTGAAAACGCACTGGCGCCTCTCGATACCGAGAGTTTCTTCCGCAAGCGCACTATCGGGAAGACGAAAGTCCTGCTCCCAATGAACCGCCTTTCTCCAACGTGCAGGCGCAGCACCGTGTTCAACAAACGAACGCAACGAGGCGCCGTCGCACTGGCGCAACCGTTCAAGCCCGAGATAATCGAGCAGCGTGGGAAATATGTCGACATGCTCGGAGAAATCCTCAACCACAAATCCGCGCGTTGCGTCCGCTTGTGAGCGAGGATCCCGTAAAATCATCGGCACATGGTAGGACGCATCGAAGTATCCGCCTTTTCCGCGAAGCCAGTGGTCGCCGAGTTGCTCGCCATGGTCGGAAGTAAATATAATTAGCGTCGAGTCGTACAGACCTTTTTGTTTGAGAAATTCAAACAACCTGCCGAGGTTATCATCAACCTCGCGTATAAGAGCGTAGTAAATTGCCTTCCAGCGTTGCAGTTGTTTGGAGTTGTTGCCGGCGACACCCAGACCTATGGCTTGGGGGAAACGGATTTGATCAATGACACTACTTTCCTGTCCGCTTAGTTTCCATGCAAGCCATGGATGCTGCGCGGCTTCGGCTTCGATGCTTTCGGCGCGTAAGGGCGGAGGCATGTCGGCGGGGTCGTAAAGTTGGTTGTAGGGCTCCGGTGCAACCCACGGCGGGTGCGGCCGCAACAACGAGAGATGCGCGGCCCAAGGCGTGCCGCTCCTGCCGTTGTTTTCGAGCCAGTCCATAAGCAAATCAACGAAGAAGCAGGTGTCGCTGTCCTCTTTTGGATAAGCGGACGGCAACGGATATTTGCCGCCGTCTTCATACTCGATGCCGTCCGCGCGTGCGCTCAGCGGATCGGCGTCTTCGGCGATGTCATAACCCCGCTCCAAAAGATGTTTTCGCCACGGGTCGGGATTATCGAGGGTGGGTGCAACGGCCTCGATGCCGGGAAGGATTCCCTCAAGGGTTCGCAGCCGCGGATCATCCGGATTAACACCTCTGGGATCAACGGACGTGTCCGTGTATCCGAATAGAACCGGACGATATCCCGCCCGCTTCGACTCTATCGCCCAGTTGGAGTGCCGTCGATCGAGGGGAGTGCCGTTTTGGATGACGCGGTGGTTGTGGAGATACATCCCCGTATGCATGGTTGCGCGGGACGGGGCGCACGGGGCGGTGTTCGCATAATGATTTCGGAAAAGGACCCCTTCGCCGGCAAACCCGTCCAAGTTCGGGGTTTTTGCAAAGGGATGCCGGAGACCCGAGAGGCACTCCCCACGCCATTGATCCGCGGTGATAAAGAGAATGTTCATTTTGTGAGAAACTCGTCTCTCCTGTCTGGGACTCGCCGTCAGGGTAGACGAGGAGATTTCATCTTGTCAACGCTTTCATCTCTCGTGTAATCTACCCGGAAGTTTCCAATATTACGGAGTTTAACTGTGGCAAAGATTACTTACATTCAACCCGATGGCGCCGAGATGGTCGTGGATGTCGAGAACGGCATGAGCGTGATGGAAGGAGCCATTCGAAACATGGTTCGCGGCATTGAAGCGGAGTGCGGGGGCGCGTGCGCATGCGCAACGTGCCATGTTTATGTTGAGGGGGAATGGTTCGGGGTCGTCGGGGGCCCGGGGGAGATGGAAGAAGACATGCTGGATTTTGCCTTTGAGTTAAAGGAAAACAGCCGCCTGAGTTGCCAGATCGAGGTCAGCGACAAATTAGACGGCTTGGTCGTGAGGGTGCCGGCAAAGCAAGCTTGATAACAGAAAGGACTGCCGCGGCGTTGCGCCGAAAGCGCCAAAATGGCACTGCTTTGGACGATGCCGGTGACGCCGCCGGATATTTGAAATGAAACCGCTGCACATATTCTACGCCGTTCTCATCTCCGCAATCTGGGGAACGAATTTCCTAATCACAAAAGTCGGACTGCAGGAGCTTCCGCCGATATTCTTTACCTGTCTGCGTTATAGCGCAATTGTCTTTCCGTTGATTTTCTTTATCAAACGAGATGGTTTGCCGTGGGATCTCATCTTGAAAATAGGAATCTCGCTGGGAACCCTTACCTTCACGCTGGCATTCATCGGAATCAAACTTGGCGTTCCGGCGGGGCTGACCTCTTTGCTCATGCAGACGCAGGTTATCTTCACTTTGATTCTCTCGGCGTTCATCTTACGGGATGTTCCCGGTGTTGCACAGCAAATCGGCGTTACCATATCCGCCGCAGGCGTCGGACTGCTGGTGTGGAGCTATTCACAAAGCCCGACCTTCACGGGCTTGATGTTTGTGCTCGCCGGAGCCCTGTGCAGCGGCGTCACCAAGATCCTGATGAAGCAGGGAGGCCAATACGACACTTTTCGCTTGATGATATGGATGAGTCTTGTGCCGCCTGTTCCCTTGTTTTTGCTCTCGATGATTTTTGAGTCGGGACAATTCGAAGCGTTGCAGCATGTAACCTATCGAGGCGTGGGAGCGATCTTGTTTAACTCCTTTGTCTCAACCGTGCTTGGATTCGGCCTGATGGGATATCTCGTCAAGATCTATTCTCCAAACATGGTTGCACCTTATGCATTTTTGGTGCCGGTGTTTGGACTGGCAGGCGGGTTTTTATTTCTCGATGAGACTCTTGATATTGCATCAAGCGCCGCGGTTGTCATTATCATGGGGGGACTTCTCTATCCAAAGTATATGGCGCCTTTGCTCGCGAAGCTTTCGAAGTCTTCGCGCGTTTAGCCGCGGGTGAAAAGGGATATGGAGCTCCCGGCGGGGATATTGTTCGGAAACATCCTGAAAGAAAAGAAAGAAAAGTTGACTCGGGGCCCGTAATAGGTTATCATGCGCTTTCGAGTTCCCTGAAAATCCATATCATTGTCGGTTTGTCGTGTCCGTTTGTGAACGCAAACGAGGGAATATCCCGTGGACAGAGGCGACAGAATCACCCTTGGCGAACGGTTGCACAAAACCACGTGTGAAATCGTGGCTTTTGCCCCATTCTCCGCCCAAACGAATTCGGCAAGCGCCGCCATAGCGGCAGATTTGCAAGGCGATTCGCCGCAATTCCCCCGTATTAGTCCCGCACTCCAAATCCGCTTTTAACCCGCCCAGCCACAGGATCTTTCGATAGCCATGATTTACCCAAAATACGCCGACTTTGCGAGTATAAACTTGGGGAAATTCCTCCCCGCCGCGCTACTGGCCGCAACGCTTTTTACCGTGACTTTTGCCGCAAATGTCCAGGCTCCTCTGTATGGCGTCTATGCCGCGGGCAGCGGCGTCGGTGTGACCGCCGTCACTCTCGCCTTTGCCGCCTATGTCGCCGGCCTGATGCCGACGCTCTTATTGCTGGGCGGTCTTTCCGATCGGATAGGTCGACGCGTCCCGTTGGCGGCGGCTCTTTTGTTCGGCTTCGTGGCAACAATCCTTTTGGTTGCCTTTCCGACTTGGGAAGCGTTGGCGATCGCACGTTTCATGCTTGGCATGGGAATTGGCTTCGCCTTTACCGCGGGAACAGCCTATATGACGGAGATTCTCGGAGAAGCAAACGCCAAACAAGCAGCGCTCCTTGTAACATCGGTGACTTCGCTTGGATTCGGCGGCGGCGCACTTGCCACGGGCATCTCCCTGAACTTCCAGGGCGCTACAATCATGCCGGCCAGTTTCATTGCCTTATTCATTCTTGCATTGGCGCTGTCCATCTCCGTCTTCTTTCTTCCCCGGGTTGACATCCCCAAACGGCAAGCATCCCTGTTGCGCCTTCCGGTTTTTCCGCCGCGCACCTGGCCCTACGGCATGGGATTGGCAATGGCATGGTCGGCCACCGGCATGACCATCGCGGTCGTGCCGCTTCAGTTGGAGGCGCAAGGATTTGGCGCCTACACCGGCCTCATCATCTTTCTTTCATTCTTCGTCGGCTTCCTATGCCAGCCGATTGCGCGCCAAATGACCGAAAGAAAATCTCTTTTGGTCGGCTATACGCTGGTCCCCCTCGGCTTCCTCACACTTGTCAGCGGGCTCTGGATGCAATCAATTCTCCTCATAATTACGGGAACCTGCATCACAAGTTCGGCGAGCTACGGCTTCACCTACCTCTGCGGGGTATCGGTGTTTTCGATGCGCGCGCCCGAAGAGCGCGCACGCGCAACGGCGGGTCTTTTTGTCTATGCCTATCTTGGTTTTTCTTTTCCCGTCATTACAAGCGGCGCGCTTGCAGACATGTTCGGACTGATGCCCGCATTGGGTTCGTTCCTTGGTTTTTTGTTTACCGTCTCCCTTTTCGCCATCGGCATTTAGCGTCCCGTGCACGATAAAGAAACTTTATCGACTTAACCAAACGGCTCCTAGGGTTCGGGATCGTAAAGCAAGCGGGCAATGGCTTGTTTCCATCCGCTGTAGAGCTTGTCCGCATCCACGGAATCGACCGCGGGCTCAAATCGTTTTTCAAGCACCCAATCCGCCGCAAACGCGTCCGGCGCCGGACATATGCCGGCGGCAAGGCCGGCCAGATAAGCCGCCCCGAGCGCCGTTGTTTCGGTCACAACCGGACGATCCACGGGCGCGCCAAGCTGATCCGACAGCCTTTGCACCAACCAGTCATTGGCAACCATTCCGCCGTCAATGCGCAGAACGGTATCGCCGTCACTATCCCAATCCGCGTTCATTGCCTCAATTAAATCGCGCGTCTGAAAGGCGACGCTTTCCAATGCGGCCTTGGCAATTTCAGCCGGTCCCGTATTCCGTGTCAGGCCAAATATCGCGCCCCGGCAATCGGTATTCCAGTATGGAGCGCCAAGCCCGGTAAAGGCCGGCACAAAATAAACCTGTTCGGTATCACTGGCAGCCTCGGCGAGCGTTTGCGTCTCCGGTGCCGAAGATATGATTTTCAAACCGTCACGCAACCATTGCACAACAGCGCCAACAACGAAAATCGACCCTTCAATCGCGTAAGTCGGCTTGCTGTCGATTTGATAGGCAATTGTTGTCAGCAGACGGTTGGAAGACGACACGATTTTATCGCCCGTGTTCATCAAGGCAAAACAACCCGTGCCATAGGTCGACTTAATCATGCCGGGCCGGAAGCAAGCCTGGCCCACGGTTGCCGCCTGCTGGTCTCCGGCAACGCCAAGGATGGGAATGCCGACCGAGTCAAAAATATCCGCCTTGGTGGTGCCGAAGTACCCGGAACTGTCCTTGACTTCGGGCAGCATGTTTTCCGGAATTTCGAATAATGCCAGCAGATCTTTATCCCAGCACCCTTCCGAAATATTGTAGAGCATGGTGCGCGCCGCATTCGTTGCATCGGTGACATGCGCCTCGCCGCCGGTTAGGCGCCATATGATGTAACTATCGACGGTGCCGAACATCAAATCCCCTGCTTCGGCGCGCGCCCTGGCACCGTCAACATGGGTCAAAATCCAGTTCAGTTTTGTTGCCGAAAAATAAGGATCGAGAAGCAGTCCGGTTTTTTTCGACACCGTCTCTTCATGTCCGGCGGCTTTGAGGCCGCGGCAATAGTCGGCGCTGCGCCGATCCTGCCAGACGATTGCGGGATACACCGCTTCGCCCGTGTTTTTATCCCAGACAATCGTGGTTTCGCGCTGATTCGTTATGCCGATAGCGGCGATGTCGGAAGCCGTAATCTGCCGGTCCTTGATCGCCTTCCGGCACATGTCGATTGTTGTTGACCACAAGTCTTCGGGATCGTGTTCAACCCATCCCGACTGCGGAAAATGCTGGGGAAATTCGGTTTGCGCAACGGTCTTCGGTCTGAGTTTGCCGTCAAAAACAATGGCACGGCTGGATGTTGTGCCCTGGTCAATTGCCAAAATGAAACGCTCTTTCATAAAACCTGCCTCAACAAGTACGGCCTACACTTTCCAGAAACAAAAAGCGCTGGCGGCGACTGATATTCCGAGCGGCCACCATAAAGGCGTGCCGACAAGTCCCAACCATATCAAAAAAATATAAGAACTTCCCAACAAGGATATGAACAGCCTGTCGCCGCGCGTTGTCGTCAGGCCGAGAATGCCTCTGCGCTCCTGGCCGCCCGGGTATTTGAGTTCCAAAACAACGAGCACGCCCATAGCCGAAAAAATTCCAATGAAGACCAATGCGGTCGGCAAAGTCCACGCCATCCAGCTAAGCATCACACCCTCCCCATCGCAAAACCGCGGGCGATATAATTGCGCACAAAATAAATCACGATGGCGCCGGGGATGATTGTCAGCGTGCCGGCGGCGGCCAACAGCCCAAGTTCATATCCCGCGCTGGACGCCGTCTTGGTCATCGTCGCCGCAATCGGTTTGGCCGCCACCGCAGTCAGCGTTTTGGCCAAAAGCAATTCAACCCACGAAAACATGAAGCAAAAGAACGCCGCAACGCCGACGCCCGCCTTGATTGTGGGCACAAAAATCGTGATGAAGAAACGGGGAAAGGAATAGCCGTCCACATAGGCCGTTTCATCAAGTTCCTTGGGAATCGATTGCATGAAGCCTTCAAGAATCCAAACCGCAAGGGGGATGTTGAACAGGCAGTGCGCCAACGCCACCGCAATATGCGTATCGAACAGGCCGACAGCGGAATAAAGCTGGAAAAAAGGCAGGGCAAACACTGCCGCCGGCGCCATCCGGTTGGTCAGCAGCCAGAAAAACAAATGCTTGTCGCCGAGAAAATTATAACGTGAAAACGCATAAGCCGCGGGCAGCGCGACAACCATTGAAATCACCGTGTTGATGGACACATAGAGAATCGAATTTATGTAGCCCCAGTACCAGGTGGGATCGGTGAAGATGGTGCGATAATTATCCAGCGTCCATGTCTGGGGAAAAAGCGAAAAGCCGGACAAAATTTCACCCGTTGTCTTGAAGCTCATCGCCACGAGCCAATAGATCGGCAGCATCAAAAACAAAATATACAGCACGGGCACAATGTGACGTTTTTGCATTTTCACACCCTAGTTTAGATTGTCCTTGTTCATCAGCGTGTAGAACAGCCAACTGACAAGCAAAGTTATTGCGAAATAGATGAGGGACATGGCCGCGGCCGGACCCAGATCAAACTGGCCCAGTGCTATCTTGACCAAATCAATGGACAGCAAGGTCGTCGAATTGCCGGGGCCTCCGCCCGTCAACACAAAAGGCTCGGTGTAAATGTTAAAACTGTCCATAAAGCGCAACAAGATTGCAATCGTCAGGACGGTTTTCATCTTGGGCAGCTGGATGTAACGGAAAATGGACCAGTTGGACGCGCCATCCGTCTTGGCGGCCTGGTAATAGGCCTCGGGTATGGAAACCAGGCCGGCATAGCTGAGCAAAACGACAAGCGAGGTCCAGTGCCACGCATCCATGACGATAATCGTAACCCATGCGGCGACAGGATCCTGCGTCATGTTGTAATTAACGCCGAGAACATCATTCAGAAAATAACCGGCCAGACCAATCTTCGGCAGGGTGAAGATGTTCCACATTGCGCCAACGACATTCCAGGGGATGAGCATCGGCAAAGCCATCGCAACAAGGCAGACCGACACCCAGACGCCTTTGCGCGGCATCGAAAGAGCGATGGCGATGCCGAGCGGCACCTCAATGAGCAGAATCAGTCCGGTAAACAGAAATTGCCGCCCGAGCGCCGCATGAAAACGATCCGAGCGGAGAATGTTTTCAAACCAATCGAGCCCCTGCCAGAAAAACAGATTGTTTCCAAACGTTTCCTGCACCGAATAATTGACCACCGTCATCATCGGAACGAGTGCATTGAAAGCCACAAGAAACAGCACCGGCAGAACAAAGAACCATGCTTTCTGATTATGTGTTTTCATCGTCCGGCCCTATATCTCGGTTGCCAGCCAGCCGTCGCAATAAAGGCGGGTTTGATCCTGTCGAAACGACAATTTGACGGATTCGCCCTTATGGGGAACATCGCCTTCTATAATCGCCGCCAGTTTGGTGTCGCCGACCATTGCCTGCACGACGTTATGCCGGCCCACGTCGGATACTTTCACAACGACGGCATCAAGCCCGGCGTCGCTGATCGTGACAAATTCCGGCCGGATGCCGATTTCGGCGCGCCCGCTTGCATCGGCGCGGACAGGCCCTTCCAGCGGCACGGGACTGCCTTGGAAAAACGCGCCTCTGTTCCGCAATTCGCACGGCAGAACGTTCATGCCCGGCGAACCGATGAAATGCCCGACAAAAGTGTGCGCCGGACGGGCAAACAGATCGACCGGCGTGCCAATCTGCACAATTTCGCCTTCATCCATCACAACGACCTGGTCGGCAAAGGTAAGCGCTTCGGTCTGGTCGTGCGTTACATAGATCATCGTGTGTTTGACGCGCTGATGCAGTTCTTTGAGCTTGGAGCGCAATTTCCATTTCAGGTGCGGGTCAATGACGGTCAGAGGCTCGTCAAACATCACAACGTTCACATCGTCGCGGACAAGCCCGCGTCCCATCGACAGTTTCTGCTTGTTGTCCGGCGACAGACCGGATGCACGACGATCAAGCATGTTCTCAACCTCGAGCAGGCGGGCAATTTCCTGCACGCGCCGGTCGATATGCGCCGGATCAACACCGCGGTTACGCAACGGAAAAGCTAAATTGTCATAAACCGTCATGGTGTCGTAAATCACCGGAAACTGGAATACCTGGGCTATATTGCGTCGGCCCGGCGTCCAATCGGTGACGTCCTTCCCGTCAAAAAGAATGCGCCCTTCGGACGGCGTCAAAAGCCCCGAGATGATGTTGAGCAGCGTTGTTTTGCCGCAGCCGGAAGGTCCAAGAAGCGCATAAGCCCCGCCGTCCTCCCAATCGAGGTCAATGTTCTTGAGCGCGTAATCATCGCGCTTTTCCGGAGCGGGATAATAGCTGTGCCGGAGATTTGAAAGCGTTATCTTTGCCATCGTCTAGCGTGCCGCCATCTCGCCGTCCGGCAAAAAGAAAAAGCATTTTTCCGGGTTTATGTAGAAGGTTCTGTCCGTGCCGGTTTTGTAAGGATGAATGCCATGGGCAAGCGAGACCCAATTCCGTCCGGCAAAAGTGAAATGGGCGCTGCTTTCCGAGCCGCTGAGTTCCGTAACCGTTATGGTGCCGCTAACGGCGACATTGGCGGCATCCGACCTTATCGGCAATACATCGTTCGGGCGAATCGCCATGATGTAAGAACCGTCGGCAAGCGCGTTCGCGGCACCGCCGGCGGTCCATTCAACCGTTGTTTGGTCGAGGCCGATCCTGCCGTCTTTTTTCGTGACGTTTATTTGGTTGATTGGCGGATTGGAAAATACACTGGCCGAGACAAGATTGGCCGGGCGGCGATAAATATCGGCGGTTGGTCCGAACTGCGTTATGCGGCCATCCTGCATCAGGCCGGTTTTACCGCCGAGCAGCAACGCCTCCTCGGGCTCGGACGTTGCGTAAACAACCACGGTGCCGCGCCCTGCGAATAATTCGGGCAGCTGTTCGCGCAACTCTTCGCGCAATTTGTAATCCAGGTTGGCCAGCGGCTCATCGAGAAAAACAGCGTTGCTTTCTTTTGCGATCGCGCGCGCCAGCGCCGTGCGCTGCTGCTGTCCGCCGGAAAGCTCGTGCGGATAACGTTGAAGCATCGGGCGCAATTGCAACAAGCCGGCGACGTCGTCCACACGCCCTTCGATTTCCGATTTTGCCATGCCGGCCACCCGCAGCGGCGATGCAATATTTTCAAAAACCGTCATATGCGGGTAATTGACGAAAAACTGGTGCACCAAGCTTATATTGCGTTTTTGCGTACTGAGACGTGTTACGTCCCGGCCGTCCATCATGATTGAACCGGAGGAACAGCGGTCCAGGCCGGCCATAAGTTTGATGAGCGATGTTTTGCCAGCACCGGTTTCACCAAGGAGCACGTTAAAATGGCCTGCCTCAAGAGTCAGGCTGGTATCCTTGATATGGGTCCGCCCTTTTACCTTCTTGGTGATATTTTTCAACTCGAGGGCCATAACCCACCTTCACCTAACCAGATCCAGACAAAACGGCCGTCGCATAATCACCAGCAACCTCGATATCCGTACGGTGCATTACACCGCGGATACTCGCCGAGAAGACAGGGGCCCGAAAAGCCCCCGTCGGCTGCAAGACAGGCTCCGCCGCGAGGCGGAGCCTGATACATGCCTAGTTATCGCTGGCCCACCGGGCAACGAGTTCGTCGTAATTGACGGTCTTGCCCCGCGGCTTCTCGTTCGCGAGTTTTGGCTTTGCACCGCCGTTCTTGAACCAGTAGTCGGCGCTGCGCGGCTCGTTCAAGCGCGGGCCGCAGCCTCCGTACACGTTGGCCGCTTCATCGGCGGCCTGCATGCGCGCCATCGTCACATCCATTTCTTCGGCAAGACGATCCATGGCCTCTTGCGGGGTGAAGGCGCCGGAGTTCACGTCACCGATCTGCTGCCACCAGATTTGCGCCAGCTTCGGATAATCGGGAACGTTAATGCCCGTCGGCGACCACGCCACGCGGTCGGGGGAACGGTAGAATTCCACCAGCCCGCCGAGATTTTCGGCACGCTCGGAGAATGAGCGGTGGTTCACGGTGCTGTCGCGGACGAAAGTCAGACCAACGTGTGATTTTTTCACGTCAACCGTCTTGGACACAACGAACTGGGCGTAGAGCCATGCGGCTTTCGCCCGGTCCAGCGGCGTTGACTTAAGGATTGTCCACGATCCCACATCCTGGTAGCCGACCTTCTGGCCTTCTTCCCAATAGGGCCCGTGCGGACTGGGCGCCATGCGCCACAGCGGCTTGCCGTTGTTGTCCACCGTGTTGTTGCCTTCCGATTTCGGTTTCACCATGTCGGCGGTGAAGGCCGTGTACCAGAAGATCTGCTGGGCGACGTTACCCTGACTCAGCGCCGGCAAGGATTGATAGAAGTCAAACGACGCCGCGCCGGGAGGTGCGTATTTACGCAGCCATTCGTCCCATTTCCGGATGGCGTAAACGGCAGCCGGACCGTTGGCGGCCCCGCCGCGCGACACGGACGAACCCGCAGGGTTGCACGAGCCGGCCTCCATTCGAATGCCCCACTCGTCAATCGGAATGCCGTTCGGCTCGCCTTTGGAACCCGTGCCCGCCATGGACAGCCACGCATCGGTCATGCGCCAGCCCAAGTCGGGCGCGCGCTTGCCGTAATCCATGTGGCCGTAGATGTCCACGCCATCGATATTCTTGACGTCATCCGAGAAAAATTCGGCAATGTCTTCGTAGGCAGACCAGTTGACCGGCACACCCAGGTCATAACCGTATTTTTCCTTGAACCGGGTTTGCAGGTCCGGACGGTCAAACCAGTCTTTACGGAACCAGTACAGATTTGCGAACTGCTGGTCCGGAAGCTGGTACAAGTCCCCGTCGGGGCCCGTGGTGAATTGGGTGCCTATGAAATCATCCAAATCGAGGCCCGGGTTGGTCACGTCCTTGCCGTCGCCCGCCATGAAATCAGTCAGGTTATAGGTAAGCTGCAGACGCGAATGAGTTCCGATTAAATCGGAGTCGTTCACATAGGCATCGTACAGGTTGCGCTTGGTTTGCATCTGCGTCTGCACGGCCTGAACAACTTCACCCTCGCCGAGAATCTGATGGTTCACCTTGATGCCGGTGATCTCTTCAAACGCCTCGGTCAGAACATCCGACTCGTAAGAGTGCGTCGGGATGCCTTCGGACAAAACATTGATCTCCATGCCCCTGAACGGCGCAGCGGCATCAATGAACCACTGCATTTCGGCTTCTTGCTGGGATTTTGACAGGGTCGACGGTTGGAATTCCTCATCGATCCACTTTTTCGCCGCAACCATGTCCGCCATGGCGGGTGTGGTGGCAAGCATTGCAGCCGCAACTGCAAAAACAGAAAAATATACACGCATGTTTGAGCTCCCTCTTATGCTGTTAGTATGTGTTTGGACTCCGTTATGATTGGACGAATGCGGCGGGATGTCAAACGGAAAATCGCGTATTATGGTTAAAATGCGCAAGAGCGGGCATCCGGCGATTTTGGTCTTGGGAAACAGGCTGAAACAGACGCCGATTACGCCACCGATTCGCCTGCTTCGCGCGCAAACATAGGACGGAACAACGACACCAGGCATCAACAACAAGCCGGACAGCAAAGCTAGTTTAATGAAAGACGACACCAGGCAGGACAACCGAATCGGTCACACGGATTTTGACATATTTGTGATTGGCGGCGGCATTAACGGCTGCGGCATCGCGCGGGACGCCGCGGGACGGGGCGTGCGGGTTGCCCTTGCAGAGATGGGCGACCTGGCATCGGCAACATCATCCGCATCGACCAAACTTTTTCATGGCGGGCTGCGCTATCTCGAGTTTTTCGAATTCCGGCTTGTGCGCGAAGCGCTTATCGAGCGGGAAATTCTGCTGGAGGCGATGCCCCATATCAGTTGGCCCATGCGGTTTGTTCTGCCCTACCACCGGGATATGCGCTTTGCCGGCGAAACGCCTCTATCCAAATTTCTTAACGCACTCATGCCGTGGATGAGAGGACGGCGACCGGCATGGCTAATTCGTTTGGGCTTGTTCGTTTATGATCATCTTGGCGGACGAAAACTCTTACCGCCGACAACAACGGTCGATCTAACGACGGATCCTGCCGGCGTGCCGCTGGACGATAAATTCACCCGAGCATTCGAATATTCGGATTGCTGGGTCGAGGATTCCCGTCTGGTGGTATTGAACGCGCGCGATGCCGGGCGGCGCGGCGCCCGCATCATGACCCGCACCAAGGTTGTCTCGGCCGCGCGCGGCGAACACGGCTGGACAATTCAGACCGAGGAGGCGGAGGACGGCGCACGGCAGACTTTCACCGCCAAAGTTTTGGTAAATGCAGGCGGCCCGTGGACAGAATCGATTATCCATAACATCGGACACGCCAATTCAACCGGCGAATTGCGGCTGGTGCGAGGCAGCCATATTGTGACCCGCAAAATCCACGATCACGATCGTTGCTACTTCTTTCAGGGACCGGACGGACGAATCATCTTTGCCATTCCCTATGAAGGTGATTTCACTTTACTGGGGACCACCGACGTCGACCATGATCATCCCGAAGACGCGCCTGAATGCAGTCGGGAAGAACAGAGATACCTGATTAATTTTGCAAACCGGTTTTTGAAAACACCCCTGCGGGATGAAGATATCGTATGGACGTATGCCGGGGTGAGACCGCTTTATGACGAAGGAGCGGCATCGGCAACGGCCGCTACACGCGATTATGTGTTGCGCGTTGATACGCCGGACCAATGTCCGTTGTTGAATATATTCGGCGGTAAAATCACCACCTATCGCAAACTGTCCGAATCGGCGATGGCTGAGTTAACTCCCTTTCTGCCGCAACTCAACGGCGCGCGGGGCAACTGGACGGCGGGAGTTGCACTGCCGGGAGGAGATTTTGCCGTCGACGGTTTTGACAATCTGTGTGCCGCAATCATGGATAAATACGGATTTTTAAGCCGGGCTCATGCGCGGCGGCTTGCGCGAGCCTATGGAACCGAAGTGTTTGAAATACTGGGAGCAAGCGCGTCGCAAGACGACCTGGGCGCGGATTTCGGCGCCGGCATTTTTGCCATCGAACTGGCCTGGAGCGTGCGTCACGAGTGGGTGCGCTCGGCCGAGGATTTTGTGTGGCGGAGAACGCGACTGGGTTTGAAATTAAGCGATGAACAAATCCGGGCAATCGACGGGTTTATTAAGACCGTTGAACTTTAGTCCCGTAAAAAGCCCACATTAATGCAATCAATTGCACGGCAATGATGCATGTTATGGCCGCTTGATGAGCGACGGCGGGATACGCGCCTATCTTAACGGGCTGCCACAAATCCAGTATGAAACCGACGCCGTATTGCAAACAAAAACCCGCCAATGTGGCAAAAAGATTTAAGATGCTAACGGCGCGACCGGCCACATTCGTCGGCAACGCGTTTGAAAGGAGGGCGTATGTGAGAATGGATCCGGATACACAAAACCCGAACAAGCCCCACAAATAAGGTGAAATATTTTCCATGTTTATCGAAATGAATATCTGTGCCGAAATGTAAACGAAGCAAATGACCAGCGAGACGTTTACACGCGAATAGCCTTTTTCGCCCAAACGGTCCGTAACGGCGCCTAAAACGAAATTGCCCGTTATGACACAAACCGCCAGCAACAACAGGAAAGAAGCCGCTTCCGCAGAGGACAATTGGTCCACCTGGCGAAGCCACTCGCCCGCCCACAATCCTTGATAGGACAACCATACGCCCTGGCAAACAATCGAAAGAGGCGCAATCCAGATGAATACATGGCTTTTAAAAACAACGGAGTATCCTTTTATTTCATCCAGCAGGCTTTTAGGCGTGCTGCGGAGATCGTCTTCATGATCGGGTGCAACCAAATAAATGTAAGCGGCAATGCACACCGTAAAACCCGAGAGCCATTGGAACAGCGTCTGCCATGTAACAAAGGACAAAATATACTGGGTGGGCAGGGTGGAGCAAAGCGCGCCGATGCCCGCGCAACTGATAATTGCCCCGTTGGCAAACGCCAGTTTGTTTTCGGGCCACCATTGCGCGTTCACCTTGAAGGCCGCCGTCCAGCAACCGGCCATGCCCAGGCCCAGCAGGAAACGTCCCGCGCCCATCAATGTGAAAGTGCCGAATGAAAACAAGAAGGCGCCCGCGGCACCCACCAGAAGCAATGCGGATATCGTGCGGCGAGCGCCATAGCGGTCAAGGCAAATACCCACGAATAATTGCGATCCCGCGATGGATATGAAAAACAGACTTGTCAGAAAACCCAATTCCGTGGCGCTTAGCTGCAGCTCTCTTGCGATATTTTCTCCTATTACGCCGTTAATGTTTCTAAACAATTCAGACAGAAAATAAGCTGCCATGAAGGGAATAAAAACATTAATTATTATGTAAACAGTGCTGGATTTGGTTTTTGCCACATCGAATTTCCCTAGCCGGTAATACCTCGCAATCGTCGCCGAAGCCTAATCCAGCCCCCGAAGACAATCAAGGGCGTCCAAACCGGTTAATTCCGCGCCCAATCCGCCGTATGCGAAATTCAAGCGGATATGGAAATAAGCCCCCGATAACGCTTGGAGAACGACATGAATTGGGCGGGAAAAGACTCCATTGGCGATATTCCAATCCAGGAGATTTAGTACTGACTTTTTTGACGGAAGTGGTACAATTGGAGTTGTTGCTTAAAAGCATAAACGGGTGCCGGTATTGATTGACAACAAACTCGAAGCCCGCAAAATTATGTCCAAGCGATTGATACGTCCTGTGGATGAACATGTAAACGTAACCTAATAGGAGGATAAGATGACTAAGTTTTTTGTGATATTGAGCGTGGTTTTTGTGATGGCGTTTGGTTTTGTTGGCAATGCTTCAGCAGATGAAACCCTTGATGAAATTCTTGATGATTTTTTTGTTGTTGATAATGTGTGGAATGATACCGAAACGAGCATTGTTAGAAGATCCATCGCACTTCCATTTGCGGCAACCCACGATGTAGTAAAAAGTTTCTTTTTTGGTCTTACTGCCGTTGTCGGCGGAACAGGATATGTTGCTGTAAAGGCCGGAGAGGTTGCAGTTGAGAAACTTCCAAACGTTGGTGAAGTTGTGATTGACAGTTATACATCCGATACCTTTATTGAAGAGAATTTACAAGCCAGGAGAGACATTATAAGTAAATCTGTCATTGTCGCGCCTGCATTAATTTTTGATGCTATTAGGGGTACGGGAAATTTAATGGAAAACTCTCTTAGCGAATAAAAAGAGGCCGGGGGATAATTACCACCTGCGCGATACCTTCTATACGGGTTGGCAGTTATATCACGTTCGGCTGTCCTTCCCTATGATTGGATTATTGCGGGTATTTGAGAAGGGGGGAGACGGCGAGAGGACCTTCGTTCCTTAGGAGTTACCTATTATCCCCTCGCCGCCCGTTTGGTGTTAGTTGGGAATGATTTTGGTGTTTATTGTATGGTGAGAGTTTGCTCCACGGGACTGCCGAGTACCAAACCGGTCGATCCTGCCGAGGCAATGTTGATAGAAACAGTAACACTCCCGGTTACAAATGCACTCATCAGAAGCTGGCTACGAGTTGTGCCTACAGGGATTGTGACTTGGCAATCAGTTCCAGTGACACCGTCTTGACATGTCTCACTACCCACACCTGGCACTTCCCTGTTCACCGACCATTGAGTGAGGTTCGTCAATGTGGTTGTTCCCACAATATTCAGTGTGACTTCTTCCCTGAGAGCTTGGCTCAACTCGATATTCATTATCGCTTGTCCAAAGGGGGCAATGCTCCCTCCTCCATAACTCAGCGAAACTGTTGGCGGAGGAACGTCTTCAATGGTGAAAGTTAACATTGACGGAGTTCCAGGTATCACGACTGTCGAATCCGGAGAAGCAATATCAATAGAAACGGTAAAGGTCTCAGGGGTCGACTCGATATCCGAGTCCGTATTGACATTGACCGTTGCCGTAGCAGATTCTTGCCCCGCCATGATAGTAATTT
>JAPOUU010000086.1 GCA_026708505.1 Hyphomicrobiales bacterium
GTTCGACAACATTCCGTTTCTCTCAAAAAACAAGAGCGACAAAACCCATGAGTGACGCATCCGGCAAAGACGACAAACGCGCGCTGGCCGAAGAATGGCTGCGCAAGGCGCATCTGCTTTCCGAAGCGCTGCCCTTCATGCAGCGCTACGCCGGCAAAACCATCGTGGTCAAATACGGCGGCAACGCCATGCTGGACGCCGAGGCTTGCAAGAATTTCGCCCGCGACGTCGTTCTGCTTCACCATAGCGGATTGCGTCCGGTGGTCGTGCATGGAGGCGCGCCGCAAATCAAGTCCATGCTCGACAGGCTCGGAATCGATTCCAGTTTCGCCGACGGATTGCGCATCTCGGATGCCCAAACCGTGGAAATCGCCGAGATGGTACTGAGCGGAAAAATCAACAAGCAGCTTGCATCATGCCTGAACCATGTCGGCGGCGCGGGCGTGGGAATTTCCGGCAAGGACGCAAACCTCGTGCGGGCCCGCAAAATGCGGCACTCCAAGGATCTCGGCTTCGTCGGCGAGCCGGAAAAAATCGATCCCTCCGTCATCGTATCGCTCTTGAACGAAGGAATGATTCCGGTGGTCGCGCCCATCGGCATTGACGAAAGCGGCAACACCTACAACATCAACGCCGATACGATGGCGGGCGCATTGGCCGCGGCGTTGAACGCAACGCGCTTGCTGCTGCTTACCGATGTCTCCGGCGTGCTCGATAAAAAGGGCAAGCTCATCGAAGAGATGTCGCTTGCACAGGCGGAGCAGTTGCTTGACCAGGACGGAATTGTCGAGGGCGGAATGATTCCCAAACTTAAGACCGCGGTCAAAGCGGTGGGATCGGGCGTCGAAGCCGCCGCCATCCTGGACGGCCGGGTGCAGCACGCCCTCCTGCTTGAACTCCTCACGGCCCACGGGGCGGGAACTCTCGTACGGGAGGGCCGTTAATGCGGCTGCGTCCGGGAGTCGTTGCACTTTTGTTGCTGGGAGGCGCGTTGTTTCCGGGAGTGTGGATAACGCAGGCCCGCGCCGAATATCAGGCATGCAACGAGACCAGCTATATTCTCGAAATGGCGGTTGCGAGTCTCTCGGAACTGGGAGCCATCTCGCAGGGATGGTTCGAGATTACGCCGGGAAGCTGCCGCACGGTGCTGCGTTCCGACCTGCACAGCGAACTCGAACTCTTCGCTTTTGCCCGAAGCGCCGACATCTACGGCGCGCAGGGAATCACGTACCACGGAGACACGCCCTTTTGCATCTCCGACGAGGACTTTCTCATTGAGGGTGTGGGGCTGTGCCAGATGCGCGACTACCAGCACGCCCGTTTTGCCGGCATCAACTTCGAAGGCGAGAAATGGACAACGTATTTTTCCGAAGAAACAAACTACGACCTCAAACGTGCCGCCATCGCCGGAGCGCAACGGCTTCTTTCACGGCTGGGATATTCCATCGGCTCGGTTGACGGACTCGTCGGATCGAGAACGCGTCTCGCCCTGGACGCCTTTCGCAAAGAAAAAGAAGTCGAAAACGATACCGAAAAAATCTTTGCAGCCCTGTTTGAAACCGTTAAGGCCAAGCGTTTTGACGCCGGGCTCGAAGTTTGCAACCAGTCGGAGTATCGAGTCTGGGCGGCCGTCGGCATCGAAGAGGAAAAAGGCGACGTCATACAAACGCGCGGATGGCTTCCCATGGATGCCGGCAAATGCTCCCCCATGCTGCTCGAGCCCCTGGACGCGTATGCATACTACTTCTTTGCCGAAGCTGTTGACGAGGAAGGCTTTACCGTCCAGGTCAACGACAGGAGGCTTTCCTGGGGCGGCGCGCATCTGTTCTGCGTGAGCGCCATTCGCTTCGTCATTGACGGGCAGGACTCGTGCGATGCCCGCAATTACGACCAGCGCGGCTTCTATCGTCTCAACACAGACGGCGAACCCCATTACACCCTGACGTTGCCGGGTCCCTAAGCGTAAGAACGATGAGCCGCGCGCCCGCCCACGATATTCTCTTCGAAGAAGTTGCAATCGGCCCGGTCGTCGCGCGCAACCGTTTCTATCAAGCCCCGCATTGCAACGGCATGGGGCATCTGCATCCGAACGCTTGCGCCGAAATGCGCCGCGTCAAAGCCGAAGGCGGCTGGGCGATCGTGTGCACCGAGGAGGTCGAGATACACCCGAGCACGGATGTTTCGCCGCATATCGAGGGGCGCATTTGGGACGATGCCGACCTGCCCGCGCTGCGTCTCCTCACCGAAAAGATCCACCTGCACGGCTCCCTTGCCGGAATCGAACTCACGCACAACGGACCCCACGCACTCAATCTTTACAGCCGCGCTCCTTCGCGCAACGTTTCCGACACCCCGGTGTTCGGGGGGCACATTCCCGTCCAAGCGCGCCGAATGGACAAAGAAGACATACGCGAGTTGCGCCGCTGGCATCGCGATGCCGCCAAACGCGCCATCGAAGCCGAATTCGACCTCATCCACGTCTATGCCGGACATGCGCTCTCCATCGTCAGTTTCTTTCTTTCGCGCAAGTACAACCGGCGCAGCGACGAATACGGCGGCTCGCCGGAAAATCGCGCACGACTCTTGCGAGAACTGATCGAGGAGACCGTCGAAGTCGCACATCCGCGCGCGGCCGTTGCCGTGCGCATTGCCGTTGATGAACTCATCGGCAAGGAAGGAACGCATAAGGAGGAGGTCGAGGAAATCATCGAATCCATGGCGGAGCTTCCCGACCTTTGGGATTTGTCTCTGGCGGAATGGGCGAACGACTCCGCGAGCGCGCGCTTTCAGGAAGAAGGTTTTCAGGAACCGTACATTCGCGACATCAAAAAACTTACCTCCAAGCCCGTCGTCGGGGTGGGGCGGTATACCACGCCGGATAGAATGGCGCGCTTGGTTCGGGACGGCGTGCTCGATCTTATCGGCGCGGCGCGCCCGTCCATCGCCGACCCGTTCCTGCCGCGCAAAATCGAAGAGGGCCGCTACGAGGACATCCGCGAATGCATCGGTTGCAACATCTGCGTTACCGGGGATTTTCTCGCCGCCCCCATCCGGTGCACGCAAAACCCGACGATGGGAGAAGAGTGGCGCCGCGGATGGCATCCCGAAAACATCCGCAAGCGCGGCTCCGACAAATCCGTGCTGGTAGTGGGCGCGGGCCCCGCGGGACTCGAGGCCGCAAGAGCGCTCGGGCAACGGGGATACGAGATCATCCTTGCCGAAGCCTCGGATGAACTCGGCGGGCGCGTGGCGCGCGAGGCGAGGCTGCCGGGATTGGCTTCGTATATCCGGGTGCGCGATCATCGGAAACTTCAACTCGACCAAATAGGCAATGCGAGTTGCTATTTGCAGAGCCGGCTCGCTTGTGGAGATATTCTCGAATATCAAATCCCGCGCGTTGTCATTGCGACCGGATGCATGTGGCGTCGGGACGGCGTCGGCGCGAGCAATCCGCTCGGCGTGCCTGTGGATGAAGATGCGCGCGCGCCTCTCACGCCGGACGACGTCATGTCGATGGTCGCCAAGAAATCCTCCGAGAACGACTCCTTGCCCGCAAATGCCCGTGTGCTCGTCTGGGATGACGACCATTATTACATGGCAAGCGTGATAGCGGAGTGGCTGGCGGGGCAGGGGCATTCGGTCTGCTATGTCACTTCGGCAGGCGAGGCGTCCGCCTGGACGCGCAACACCATGGAGCAGCATTTTATTCAGAAGCGCTTGCTCGACCTGGGCGTGGAGATCCGAAGCAATGTAATCCTGCGCCGAATCTCCAAAGGGGAAGCCGAACTCGCCTGCGGCTTTACCGACAGGCGCGAGCGTGTCGGCGCGGACGTTGTTGTGCTGGCAGGCGCACGCGCCCCCGAGGACAAATTGTTCGTCGAGCTGCAAGAACGCAAGGACGAATGGGGCGGACGCGGGATTGAAGCGGTGGATCTGATAGGCGACGCTTTCGCGCCGGCGACCGTTGCGCATGCCGTCTACGAAGGGCGCCGCTACGCCGAGGAGACGGATATGGATGAAGAGGAGATTCGAGCGGGGTTGTTCCGGCGCGAGAGGATTGATTTACGCTCTTAGGCTCAGGGAAACAAAAGTTTCCGGCTCCATTTCGTTTCGTTTTCCTTGCGCGTGAACACAACGCGTTCATGCAGACGGAAGCGTCCTCCCGCCTGCCAAAATTCCATATACACGGGATATAGCCGGAACCCTCCCCACCACTCCGGCCGCGGAACCTCTCCGACCGCATAACGCGCCGTGTATTTTGCGATGCGGGCTTCCAGCGCGAAGCGGCCTTCCAGCGGTTTGGACTGTTTGGACGCCCAGGCGCCTATCCGGCTCCCGCGGGGGCGCATTGCAAAATAGTCGTCCGTTTCCTTTCCTTCCACCCGCGAAACCCTGCCGCGAACCCGGACCTGCCGCTCCAGACTCTTCCAGTGGAAACATAAGGCCGCCTGCGGATTCTCGCGCAGTTCCACGCCTTTCACGCTCTCAAGATTGGTGTTGAACACGAACCCGCGCTCGCTAATTTCGCGAACCAGCAGCATCCGGACATTCGGGCACCCGTCGGCATCCACGCTCGCCAGGGAGCAAGCCTCCGGGTCGGCGCTCTCGCTTGCGCGCGCCTCTTCGAGCCATTCGGCAAATATCGAAAACGGCGCGGATTCCTCTATTCCCTCCGCCGCCCCATCGTCAAAAATCTTCATTCCGGCCTCGTGCTATTCCATAATATGAAGAGTTTATGCTATAATGGCATCCCTGTCATTTTTCTGTTAACAAAGGATTATACCCATGATGAAACATTCTAAAAATATTCTCGCCATTGCAACTGTTTCCGTTATGAGCCTGACCCTCGTCGCATGCAACACGACAGGCGACAAAGAAGGGCTCGGTGCGCTCGGAGGCGCAATCCTCGGAGGAGTTGCAGGTTCGCAATTCGGTAAAGGCAAAGGGCAGTTGGTCACAACCGGGCTCGGCGCGCTCCTTGGCGCGGCCGTTGGTTCCGAAATCGGGAAATCCCTCGATAGGGCCGACAGACTTTATCTTCACCAAACCACGCAACACACCCTTGAAACCCTCCCGACCGGGGAAGTCGAACAATGGGTCAACCCGGATTCCGGAAACTCCGGCACCGTCTCCGCCAAGCCCGCTTACCAAAAAAGCACGGGTGAATACTGCAGGGAATTCCAGCAGACCATCACCATTGGCGGCGAGGTTCATGAAGCTTTCGGCACCGCTTGTCGCAAACCGGACGGCGCCTGGGAAATCATCAGCTAAACCGACGCATACGAAAACCATGAGTGAGTCATCGACATCGTTCGGTTTGATGAAGGGTAAGCGCGGCCTGGTCATGGGCGTCGCAAACGAACGCTCCATAGCCGCAGGCATCGCGTCCGCTTGTGCAAACGCGGGCGCGAGTCTTGCGCTGAGCTATCAGGAAGGGCCGTTGCAGGAACGGGTCAAGGCGTTCGGCGAGCAATTGCCTTCCGTCGAGCACGTCCTGCCCTGCAACGTTACCGAGCCGGAAAGTATTGAGGCGCTGTTTGCCGAATTGTCCAAGCAATGGGGCGAGATCGACTTCCTCGTTCATGCTATTTCCTTCTCCGATAAAAATCAGCTCAACGGCAGGTATGTCGACACAACACTCGATAATTTCCTCCTTTCCATGCACGTGTCGTGCTTTTCGTTCACGCAAGTGTGCAAGCACGCCGCGGCGCTCATGCCGAACGGAGGCTCGATGTTGACCCTTACCTACTACGGCGCGGAAAAAGTCATGCCGCACTATAACGTCATGGGTGTTGCAAAGGCGGCCCTCGAAGCCTCCGTGCGATACATGGCCGTTGATCTTGGTCCCGACAACATCCGCGTTAATGCCGTCTCGGCAGGTCCCATCAAGACGCTGGCCGCATCCGGCATACGGGACTTTCGCTACATCCTCAAATGGAACCAGTACAACTCCCCGCTTCGCAGAACCGTCACCATTGACGAAGTCGGCAACGCCGCGCTCTACCTGCTGAGCGACATGGGACAAGCTGTCACGGGCGAGATCCATTACGTCGACGCCGGATACCATGTCGTCGGGATGAAAGCGGAAGACGCCCCGGATATTTCAGCGGTTTAATGTCGCACAACAGTTTCGGACATCTTTTTCGCGTAACCAGTTGGGGCGAATCGCACGGCCCTGCCATCGGGGGTGTTGTGGACGGGATGCCGCCGCGCATATCCTTCCGACTCGGCCAGGTGCAGAAATATCTCGACCAGCGGCGCCCGGGCGCAAGCAAATTCACAAGCCAGCGGCGCGAGGCCGACAAGGTCAAAATTCTCTCCGGGGTTCTCCCTCGCGCCGATAGCGGCGACGACGTTGAACTCACCACAACCGGAACGCCCGTCTCCATGCTTATCGAAAACGTTGATGCGCGTCCCAAGGATTATGAGTCGCTCGGGGGATTCTATCGTCCCGGTCATGCGGACCACACCTATCAGGCAAAATACGGCATTCGGGACGCTTCGGGCGGCGGCCGTGCTTCGGCGCGTGAAACCGCCGTGCGCGTTGCGGCGGGCGCGTTGGCAAGATTGGTAATTCCGTCGGTAAAAATTCGAGGCGCGCTTGTCGCACTCGGCGAGAATGAAATCAACCATAAGAATTGGAATTGGGAGGAAGCCGAAAACAATGATTTTTGGTGCCCCGATGCCAAGAGTGTTCCGCTTTGGGAAAAATATCTTCAAGGCTTGCGCAAGGAAGGCTCGTCCTGCGGAGCGGTGGTGGAGGTGCATGCGCACGGCGTTCCCGCCGGCTGGGGCGCGCCGGTCTACGGAAAGCTGGACGCCGACCTTGCCGCCGCAATGATGGGAATCAATGCGGTCAAGGGCGTCGAAATCGGTGCGGGCTTTTCCGCCGCAAAACGTCGCGGCGAAGGCAATGCCGACGAGATGCGCATGGAGGGCGATCAAATCCGTTTCGGTTCAAACCATTCCGGAGGCATCAATGGAGGCATCTCGACCGGGCAGGATGTTGTCGTGCGCTTTGCCGTTAAGCCGACCTCTTCCATTCCTACGCCGCTCAAAAGCGTGGACGACAAGGGTCGCGAAGGCGAAGTCAGCACAAAGGGGCGTCATGACCCCTGTGTCGGGATTCGGGCCGTTCCTGTAGGCGAGGCGATGATGGCTCTCGTTCTTGCCGACCACTATCTTCGCCATCGCGCTCAAACCGGCGCCGCCTGATGCCGCTTGCGTGCTCGCGCGCTTCCTCGCGCCAGCCGAGAAACTCCTCAATGGTGAGATTGTAAAAACGGCAGGCGTCGCCGAGCGCGATCATGCCGGTGACGACCGCCTCAACCACCAGGGCCTTGCGCTTGCCTATCCACCGCTTCGTATTTGAAGGAGGGAGCAGGCCTTTTGCTATCAATGCCGAAAACATTCCCGAATCCTAACCCGCAGGGATGAAGAAAAGGTGAACCCGCCCGCCCGCCTTGTTTCGGTTGTCTTTTTTGCCCGCTCGTGCTATTTCTCAGGGCGTATGAGTTTGCTGGGAAACATCGGAGTCACAAGCATGAATCGCTGCGCCCTATTGGTAATGTGCGGAATTATCATCCTCGCCGGGTGTACAACTTCGACCGAGCCCGATTACGTCGAGCGCCCCGCGACCGAGATCTACAACACCGCCCTTGAAGCGCTCCAAGCGGGCGATTATGAGACCGCCGCGACTGAATTCACCGAGGTCGAACGGCAGCATCCCTATTCCGTCTGGGCGCGCCGCGCCATCCTGCTGTCCGCTTACGCTTATTACGTGGACGAGGAATACGACCAGTCCATCCTCGCCGCGCAGCGATACATCATGCTCTATCCCGGAGGCGAGCGCGCACCCTACGCCTACTACCTCGTCGCCATTTGCTTCTACGAGCAAATCACCGACGTTACCCGGGACCAGCGACGGACCGAAGAGGCGCTCGCCGCCCTTGAAGAGATTGTGCGCCGGTTTCCCGACACGGAATATGCCAGGGACGCCTCCTTCAAAATTGACCTTGCGCGCGACCATCTGGCCGGAAAAGAAATGGAAGTCGGGCGCTATTATCTCAACCAGGAAGCCTACTCCGCCGCCATCGGCCGCTTTCTGGAAGTGCTGGCGCGATACCAGACAACCACCCACGCTCCCGAAGCTCTTCATCGCCTCACCGAAGCCTATCTCGCGCTCGGGCTTCACGAGCAGGCGCAAGCATCCGCGGCAATCCTCGGATACAACTATCCCGCAAGCAAGTGGTACGAATATAGTTACGCTCTTGTCGGCGATCCATCCTATCAACCGCTCGAGAGATAAGAGATGAGTCTCCATCCTCTTTGTTCGATCGGGTCAGGGAGCGGTTTTTCTAGGCGGTAACCGTGCTGATCCGGCTTTGCGTTAGCGACATCGTCCTTATCGAAAGCGCCGAGGTCGAACTCGGCGCCGGCCTTAGTGTTCTCACAGGTGAAACCGGCGCGGGCAAGTCCATCCTTCTCGATGCTCTCGGATTGGCGCTCGGACAGCGGGGCGACGCCGCGCTTGTGCGCGCGGGTGCCTCCAAAGGTTCGGTGACGGCGTTCTTCTCCGTGCCTCCCGGGCACGCCGCATGCAAGCTGGCGTCTCAAAGCGGCATTGAGCTGGAACCGGGCGAGCCTCTGATACTGCGCCGTGTCCAGGAAAAAACCGGAGCGACCCGGGCCTTTCTCAACGACCAGCCCGTCGGTGTCGCTCTTCTGCGTGAAATCGGCGAGAGCCTCGTTGATGTTCTCGGACAACATGAAGTGCGCGGACTGCTCGATCCCAAGCGCCATCGCAACGCCCTTGATACTTTCGGGGATCTCGACAAGCACATCGAGCGCACCCGTGCGGCATTTAATCCCATGAGGGATTTTCGAACGGCGATCGAAGCTCGCGGCGGCGAGGGCGGCGGCAAGCTGGAAGCCGAAATCGCCGAGTTGGATGCACATCTCGAAGAATTGGAAAAACTTGCACCGGTTAAAGGAGAGGAAGAATCACTGGCGAACGAACGTTCCCTGTTAATGCGGGCGGCGGAGATGGGTGATGAGCTGTCCGCCGCCGCACAAGCGCTGAATGACGCCGATGAAGGTCTGGAAGCGCGGCTGGGCACATTGCTTCGACGCCTGGCGAGATTGTCGACGCGCATGGGGGAGGAGTCGCGTTTGGAAGCGGCGGCATCGGCGCTGGAGCGCGCATTGCCGGAAGTCTCCGAAGCGCGCGCATCCATGGATTCGCTGCTTGAGGCGTTGGACGCGGACCCGGAACGTTTGGAGGCCGCGGAGTCACGCTTGTTTGCGTTGCGCGGATTGTCACGCAAGCATGATGTTGCCTGCGATGAATTGCCGGCGTTGCAGGAGCGCCTGCGCGAGCGTCGCGACGGTTTGCGCGAGGCGCTGTCACGCGAGGGGACTCTTCAGGCCGACTACGCCGCCGCATGCAAGAAATACGAACAAGCCGCCGACGCTCTCTCGAAAGCGCGCACAGACGCCGCGAAGCGGTTGGACAATGCGGTGGCATCGGAGCTGAAAGCCCTGCGTCTGGCGCATATCGCGTTTCGCACGGGCGTTGAGCGCATTGAGGCAAACACGTCGCCTGAAGGACGGGACAAAGTCGGTTTTGAGGTTGCTCCCGAATCCGGCGAGACGTTCGGCGCCCTGGGACGCATCGCATCCGGCGGCGAACTCTCCCGATTCATGCTCGCGCTGCAAGCCGCGATCGTCGGACGCAAGAAGAGCGTTGAAACGCAAGGGCCCGTATGCTTGATCTTCGATGAAATCGACCAGGGAGTCGGCGGAGCGGTGGCCGATGCCGTGGGCGCACGGCTGCAACGTCTGGCCCAAACCGCGCAGGTGCTTGTCGTCACCCACGCACCGCAAATTGCCGCGCGCGCAACAAGCCACTTTCTCGTATCCCGCTCCAAGCCGCAGTCGAAGTCGAAGTCGAAATCAAAAACATCCTCGTCCGATGTTGCCGTTGCGGGGATATCGCAATTGCAGGCGGACGCGCGCCAAGAGGAGATCGCACGCATGCTGGCGGGTGCCGTTATCAGCACCGAAGCCCGTGCGGCGGCCGCACGCCTGCTGAAAGAAAATCTTGGTTCATGAGCGCGCGCAAATCCGTCGATAAGTTGGACGAGAAAGCGGCGGCTGCCGAGTTGAAGCGCCTCGGCAAGGAACTCAAAAAATTCGACGTTCTCTATTATGAAAAAGATTCATCGGAGATTCCGGATGCCAGCTATGATCGCTTGCGCCGCCGTCTCGAAGACATAGAGAAGCGCTTTCCGCAGTTGGTTCAACCGGACAGTCCCAGTCAAAAAGTAGGCTCGGCGCCCTCGGAGCGCTTCGCCAAAGTCGAACACAAGGTTCCGATGCTCTCGCTGCGCAACGCTTTCGATGAGGAAGACGTAAAAGAGTTTCTTGCGTCCATCCGGAATTTTCTCGGGCTGGGCGAGGAAGACTCAATCGCCATGACCGCCGAGCCGAAAATCGACGGCGTTTCGGTTTCGTTGCGCTACGAGGCAGGGAAATTCGTCCGGGGCGCGACACGCGGCGACGGGCGGGAAGGCGAAGACATCAGCGAAAACCTCCGGCACATTAAAGGCGTGCCGGAGAAACTGACAGCCCGCAAATGCCCCGGCGTGGTCGAAGTGCGCGGCGAGGTCTATATGGACCGCAACGACTTCCTGAAGTTCAACGAACGCCAGGAAAAAGCCGGTGAAAAGGTTTTTGCCAACCCGCGCAATGCCGCCTCCGGGTCGCTGCGGCAGTTGGATGCGTCTATCACCGCAAAGCGTCCGCTCGGCTTTTTTGCCTACGGATGGGGCGAAATGTCCGATCTGCCGTGGCCGACGCAATCGAAAGCCCTGGAGATATTGAAAGCCTGGGGGTTCAAAATTGCACCGGCGCAATCCTGTTCGAGTTTGGACGAGATGTTCAAAGCCTATGGCAAATTGGAATCGGCCCGTGCGACTTTGCCGTACGAGGTTGATGGCGTGGTCTATAAAATTGACCGTCTCGATTGGCGTGAACGTTTGGGAACGGTGTCCCGCTCGCCGCGCTGGGCCATTGCGCACAAACTTCCCGCCGAGGAGGTCGAGACCGTTATCGAGGGCATCGACATTCAGGTGGGGCGCACGGGAACCCTGACGCCGGTGGCGCGCTTGAATCCGGTCCATGTGAGCGGCGTGACGGTCTCAAACGTGACCATTCACAATGAAGACGAAATTGCGCGCAAGGACATTCGCATCGGCGACAGCGTCATTGTGCGCCGCGCCGGCGAAGTCATCCCGCAAATCGTTTCGGTCATTAAGGACAAGCGCCCGAAGGGCGCAAAACCGTTCGCTTTCCCGCGACGCTGTCCCGAATGCGACGCGGAAGCATTGCGCGAGATGAATGTCGGCAGCGGCGAAGAATCGGTTGCGCGCCGTTGCGTTGCGGGGCTTACCTGTCCGGCGCAGGCGCTTGAACGGCTCGTTCATTTTGTTTCCCGCAACGCCTTCGATATTGAGGGTTTGGGACGCAGGAGTCTGGAGATGTTTTTCAAGGAGGGCATCATCCGCCATCCCGACGACATTTTCACCCTTGAGGAGCGCGACGGAGACGGGCACACGCCGCTCGCCGAGCGCGAAGACTGGGGCGAGAAGTCCGCACGCAATCTTTTTGATTCGATTAATTCAAGACGGGAGATTTCCATCGAGCGTTTTTTGTTCGCGCTGGGCATTCGCCACATCGGCGAAGCAACGGCGCGACTGCTGGCGCTGCATTATGGCTCGCTGCAAAAATTGCGCGCGGCGCTGGAAAGCATCAGCGTTGAGAAGGGCAAGGTCCAGGGCGGTGCAAGCTGGGACGATCTCCTCGCCATTGACGGCGTCAGCGCAGTTCTGGCGGAACCTTTGGTGCTGTTTTTCTCCGAAGAGCACAATCGCAACGTTGTCGAGGGCCTGCTAAAAAAGGTTAAAGTGCTGGACGCTGAAGCTCCCGGGGGCGAATCTCCGTTGCGCGGCAAAACCATTGTCTTCACCGGCAAACTCGTTGAGGTCACCCGAGCCGAAGCAAAGGCGCGAGCGCAAATGCTGGGCGCAAAGGTTGTAGGAGCCGTCTCCGGCGGCGTCGATTTTGTCGTTGCGGGCGAGGCGGGGGGCTCAAAACTCAAGCGCGCAAAAGAGCTCGGCGTTGAGATTATCTCCGAAGAAGAGTGGCAAAAACGGTGCGGCGCCGTTTCATAAAGCGGGCGGCACTTAGCTCTGCTTTACGATGTCCGTGAAATCCGACCAATCTTCGACCTTGAAAACGCGAATGTCACGAACGGCTTCCTTGAACCACGGAATTCCGGAAAGTTTGTTGATTGCGCGATAAACGGCAGTCAGCCCGTCTTCTCCTTTGTGAAGATACATACTCTCTTGAGTCTGATTGAAGCCAAGGGCTTCAAGTTCTTTTCGGACCTCATAATAGGCTTGATTGTAAGGATCGCCGTACTCTTTCCTGAGAGTGGCGATTTCCAAATCGAAGGCGATGGCATACATAAGGCCTTCCCTGGAATTTTGTAAAAGAGGTGTCATATTCCCAACATACAAACATTAACCGGACTATCAAGTGGATTAAATCGGGATGTAGAGGCGGTTTTCTCTTATAAAACTCGTGTTGCCTTCTCCAGCCAAGCACGTTCGTGTTCATCTTCCAACAGGGGCGAGACAATTTCCCGAACGCGTTGATGGTAGGCATCGACAAAAGCGCGCTCCTCGGCGTCCAGCAGGGCGACATCAATCAGAGACGAATCGAAGGGCGCAAGGGTCAGCACCTTGAAGCCCAGCATTTCCCTGTCGCCGCCCTCAATCGATTGTGCCGGCGTTACCAGCACCAAGCTCTCGATTCGAATGCCGTAGGCGCCGTCGCGGTAGTAACCCGGCTCGTTGGAGAGAATCATGCCCGCGCACAGCGCAACATCGTCGCCGCCCTTCGAAATGCGCGCAGGCCCCTCGTGAACATCAAGAAAACTCCCCACGCCGTGGCCCGTGCCGTGGTTGTAATCCAATCCCGCCGACCACAACGCCTGACGTGCAAAGCCGTCCAACTGCGCCCCGGTCGTGCCCTTAGGGAAGCGCGCACACGCCAGCGCGATATACCCCTTCAGCACCAAACTGTAATGCCGGCGGACCTCGTCGTTCGGCTTGCCGACGGCGATTGTCCGGGTGACATCCGTCGTGCCGTCCAGATATTGCCCGCCCGAATCGACCAAAAACAACTCGCCCTCGCAAAGCCGCCGATTGCTCGATTCGCTTACGCGATAGTGCATCATCGCTCCGTGGGGCCCCGAACCCGCAATGGTGTCAAAACTGATGTCTTGGAGGTGCCCGGTGGCGATACGAAAGGCTTCGAGTTTCTTTACCGCGCCGATTTCATCAACCGCCTTGCCGCTCTCAAGGGCGTCGTCCAGCCACGCAAGAAAGCGGCACAGTGCTACGCCGTCGCGAATATGCGCCGCCCTTGCGCCATCCTGCTCAATGCGATTCTTGCACGCCTTCGGCAGTTGGCAGGGGTCGCGCTCGAAGGAGAGTTTGGCGCCGGCGTTCTCCAGATGCAGCCGAATCCCGTCCGCCGCGCTCCTTTTGTCCAGCACCACTTTCTTGCCCTTCAAACCTTTGAGGGCGGCGGCAAAGTCCTCCGCCGCGTGCACGCGAATCCCCGGGGGCAGCGTGTCCGGCGGGGATTCGCCAAAACGTTCGGCCGAGACGAACCAATCGAGCGAGCCGTCGCTTGAGAGAATCACCCGGGACAAGATTATCGGCGTGTGCGGCGCATCCGTGGAGCGCACATTCAGCAGCCATGCAATCGAATCGCCCCTGTCCAGAACGGCCGCGTCCAAACCCAGTTTTTCCAAGTCCCCGGCGATGTCCTCGATCTTGGCGGAACTCTCCTTGCCGGCATATTCGATCGGATGCGCACGGATAGCCCCGCTCGGCGCGGGCGGTCGATTCTTCCACAAAGCGTCCAGCGGATTGCTCTCGCATGCGACCAGTTCCGCGCCGATATCCCCGCATACCCGGGCCAGCCAGCCCGCTTCGTCCACATTGTGCGACCAGGGGTCATAACCCAGCTTGTCTCCCGCTTTGAGGGTTTCGCCCAGCCAGGCGGCGATGTGCTCGCGAGTCAGCGAGCCTTGCTCAACCGCCTCGTCCGGGACCTGTTCCCGAGCCTGCAAGACATAGCGGCCATCCACGAACAGGGCGGCCCGCTCGCCCGCCACCGCCCCAAAACCCATTGATCCGGTAAAGCCGAACAGCCAGGCCAGGCGCTCCTCGTTAAGGGGGGATGCCTCATGCTTGGGAACAAGGAAGCCGTTCAAGCCCGCCCTCTTGAGCTCTTTGCGCAGGTCTCCGGTCCGATTGAGGGCCGCTTCCGGTGCAGGTGTTTGAAAATCTTGTAATGATTCCATCAAAGTCATAATGCTGATATATGCCACGCCGCCCCGGTTCTATCAAGGCTAACCAAATCTTCACGTTTCGATGGTCTAATCGAGGCCGGCGCGGGCATGTTAGAGGGCCTTCAAGCTATGCGCGCAATGCATAGCAGAATCTAAAAAATAGCAATTTTCTTTTGCCTTAAAGTGAGTCATATTTCCTTTAGTTGAATCATCAACTTTAACTTTTTTAACTTCAACCGGCATAACGCCACCAATCCAGAAAGGAGAAACCCCATGTCGGCACATCACTACACCGCTCGGCACTTTGAACTCCCCCTCGGCATGTACATCGCCGAAAAAGTCTACGCACTCGTCAAAAAAGGCGATGTCCTTGTGCGGGCCTACGTCAAATGGCAGGAAAACCGCGCTGCAATCAGCCGGCTTGCCGGTCTCGATGAGCGCCTCCTCCGCGACATCGGCATCGAAAACCGCCACCTTATTGGCCGCTACGTCCACAAGGGCCGCTGCTAAGACGACGTTGCCTCGACAAACGAGGCAATGATCGACTTCTCTCCGGCGTGTTCAAAGTCGATTCGAAGCCGATCACCGTCCGCCTGCCTCACCAGGCCGTAACCAAATTTTTGGTGGAAGACTCGCTCCCCTACTTCAAAAGTAGGGGAGTCTTCTTTTGTGCCCGTGAAAGCGCGCCTTGCCCTCGGGGAGGCTGATGCGGCCGTTGCCGCTCCCCCGCGCAACTCCTCGCCCAGCAACAGCGCCTCCTTTGGCAGTTCCTCCAAAAACCTCGACGGCAGCGCATTTTGCCAGCTGCCGTACAAAAACCGTCGAACGCAAAAACTGATGCAGGCATAACGCCGCGCCCGCGTAATTCCCACATACGCCAGGCGGCGCTCCTCCTCCAGGCCTTCCTGCCCGTCTTCGCCTAGCGAGCGCTGGTGCGGGAAGAGTCCCTCCTCCCAGCCCGGTAAAAACACCGTGTCGAACTCCAGTCCCTTCGAGCTGTGCAGCGTCATCAGTTGAACCTTGTTGCTCGCGGCCTGCTGGTCGGCATCAAGTATGAGCGCGACATGCTCGAGATAGGCTTCCAAAGTCTCAAAATCCTCCATGAAGCGCAGTAATTCATCGAGATTCTCCAAACGTCCCGGCGCGGATGCGGATTTGTCCGCGCGCAGCATGTCGCGATAGCCCGATTCGTCCATCACCTTGCGCGCCAGCTGCGCCGGTGAAATCCTGCCCGTCAACGCCACGCGCCAGCCATCCACCAAACCAACGAAATCCTCCAACTGCTTGCGTGAACGCAAGCCCCCGTCTGCTCCCGCCGCCGCCCGGGCCGCCTCTAGCAGCGAAAGCCTTCGCGCTCCGGCAATCACGCGCAATTTCTCCACCGCTCCGTTGCCGACTCCGCGTTTGGGGCGGTTCACAATGCGTTCAAAGGCGACATCGTCGTCCCCCGAGACAATCAAGCGCAGGTAGGCGTTAATGTCGCGAGTTTCAGCACGCTCGAAAAAGCGCAGACCTCCGATCACGCGGTAGGGAATCGATAGCCGCTGAAAGCAGCCTTCCAGCTCGAGCATCTGCATGGACACGCGAACCAGCACCGCAATATCGTCTAGGCGCTTGCCGCTCTCTTTAAGGCGCAGGATGTCCATCCCGATGCCGTGCGCCTCCTCGCTGCTGTCCGTCGCGCCGCGGACATGGACGCGCTCGCCCTCGTTTGACGGAGTCCAGAGCTCCTTGCCGAGACGGTTGCCGTTTGCCGCTATCAAGCCCGATGCGGCCCTCAGGATATAGTGCGTCGAGCGATAGTTCTGCTCCAGGCGGATGATTTTTGCCTCGGGAAAATCCTTTTCGAAGTTGAGAATATTGCCGACCTGCGCACCCCGCCAGCTGTAAATCGACTGGTCGTCGTCGCCCACGCAGCAAAGGTTGCGGTGCTTGCGGGCCAGCAGCCGGAGCCAGAGGTATTGCACGATGTTCGTGTCCTGGTATTCATCCACGAGAATGTAGCGAAAGCGTTCCTGATACTCGGTGAGGATGTCGGGGTGGCTGAGGAAAATGCGCAACGGCAAGAGCAGCAAATCGCCGAAGTCGACGGCATTGAGGCTCGCAAGCCTCTCCTGGTATTTGCCGTAAAGCCCGACGCCCTTGCCCCCGAATGCGCGTGCATCGTCTTCGGGAATCTCGTCCGGCATGAGCGCGCGGTTCTTCCACCCGTCGATCAGTGCGCTTAATTGCCTTGGATCCCAGCGTTTCGGGTCAATGTTGTTGTCTTGAACAAGGCGTTTTAACAACAGGGTCTGGTCGCCTTGATCAAGGATGGTGAAGTCGGATCTCAGTCCCAGCACTTCGCCGTGTTGACGCAATATCCTCACCCCCATGCGGTGGAACGTTCCCAGCCACGACATCTCTTCGCCCTGCGCGCCGATGATGTCGATTACGCGATGGCGCATCTCCGCCGCCGCCTTGTTTGTGAAAGTGACGGCGAGGATTTGCCGGGGCCAGGCGCGTTGCTGTCGCAATATGTGCGCCAGCCGGAACGTCAACACGCGGGTTTTTCCGGTGCCCGCTCCCGCGAGCACCAGAAGAGGCCCGTCGAGCGTCTCGACCGCTTCGCGCTGCTGTTCGTTTAACGCGTCGAGATAGTCGGAAGTAGCGGGAGCATCCATCTCACGCGCGCTTGCGCCGCAGGCCCATGCCCGGGCACAGACCCTCGGGACGTTCAAGTTCCGCATGCGCGAGACGCATCGCTTCCACCCGCTCGGCCACGCTCTCGGGAAACGCGACGACCCGGCGCTCCTTCATGTCAATGTGAATGTTCACCTCCTCGGTGGTCGCGGCAAGATAGTTCTCTTCGGCGTGGTGCATGCACATGAAATAGTGCAGCCGCTTCGAGTCCGCGTCCAGCAACTGGAAGGTAATGCGCAGCGGCGCGCCTTCGCGCAACTCCTGAAGGTAGCGAACATGGGATTCCAGCGTAAAACAGGAGCCTCCCGACTTGGCGATATCCTCGGCGCCCAAACCCAGCGCGCTCAGGGGAGCATCCAACGCGGTGTCAAATGCGAGGACGTAATAGCCGACGTTCATGTGTCCGTTGTAATCAATCCATTCGGGCAGCACGCGCAACCCTTGTGACTGCATCGGAGCGGCAAAATGGGGTATGCTGGTCATAGGATTAACAAAGGAAACACCATGGTCTTTACAGCCTACCACATCGAACCCTCCAAGATAAGGGTGCACGCATGACCCGTTCGCTTCGGAGTTTCGCGCTTATAGGGCTGACGGCGTTATTGCTGGCGGCGCTGGCCGCCTTGGTTCTCGTGCCGCCCCTGCTGGATTGGAACCGGTACCGCAGCGACTTCGCCTTCTTCCTCACGAACGCGCTGGGGGTGGATGTGCGCATTGAGGGCGATGTCTCCTTGCATCTGCTGCCGAGGCCGAGAATGTCGGTGCAAGAGGCTTCAATAGGCACGCTTGCCCGCGCCGAGACCCTCGCACTCGAGAGCGACTGGCTCGCGATTTTGAAGGGTTCGCTGCAGGTTCGAAGCGCCGAAGCACGCGGAGTCGAGATGACCGTCAAGCGCACCGGCGAAGAAGGCTGGCGCTTGCCCGTCGGCGAATTGCCCTTTGAGAGTCTTGATATCTTTGGCGGCACGATTTTTATACGCGATGAAATCCTGGGAATAGACGAAGAGGCTTTACTGGTCTCGGCGCAGATAGAGTCGGGACGCATCGTCATGTTGCTGGCAACGCCGGAATCTTCGCTGGGAGAATCCTTGGACCTGCGCTTGAGTTACAGCGATGCCGACTTCTCTTTACAGGCGCGCGCCGACGGGGGCGAACTGCGTCTCTCCGGAACCGGTGCGCTGACCGCCAAGACCCTTGCTCTCGAAGCCATGCTGGACGCTCGCCTCGACAGCGGGATAACGGGTGAAGAGGTTCATCTGCGCACGCAGGTGAGCGTCCGGGAGGACGCGGCGCGGTTTTCGGAAATCTCGGCGCAATGGGGCGAGAGCCATTGGCGCGGCGACGGGGAGATTGACGCCATCACGACCGCGCCGATGCTCCGGGCTTCCTTGCACAGCGGCATCTTTGATGCGTCCCGCGGACTGGAATTGCTGGAGGCTCTTGCCGGCGTGCAGGACAAAGCGGCCGCGGTCCGCGGGGAGATCGCGCTGGAAGCACGGAGCGTCTCGTGGCAGGGCGAATCGGCAGGCGAGGGCGCGCTCACCGTCCGTTTGGACGGCGACAAAGAACCCGATCTTCATATTGCCCTGGAGCGTCTGCCCGGCGGAGGCTTCGCGCACTGGCGCGGCCGGGTGGGCGCGGACTCCGAGTCTTTCGTCGGAACATTGAATTTTTCCGCAGAGCGCCCCGAATACATCACGTTCGTGCCGTTCCTGAGCAACCTGAAAAGGCCGTTTCGCCTGAAAGGAGATCTCAGCGGATCCTTGCAAAACGCGCGCCTTGAGAATTTTGAGCTCGATTACGGCGCAAACAAGCTGCAAGGACGCATCCTTTATGATTCTCTCGAGTCTTTGGCTTGGAACGCGGAACTGCACGCCGAAAGCCTCGCCGTCGGCGCCGGCATCGAACTGTTCGAGCTCATGGAGGCGGCGGATTCTTCGAAAGAGTCGAAGCTTGCCCTGTCCGTCGGGGAATTGCTTGCGGATTCGATGCGGCTGGGAACGCTGGAGATGCAATTGCATCTTTTGCAAGAAGGGGTTTCGCTGAAGAATTTGCGTTTGGACAAGAACGCCTCCGGATTGCTGCTGGAGGCATCCGGCAATCTGTCCTGGTCGCGGGATAAACCCGAAGGGTCTCTCGATGCGCATCTGTCGGCTCCCTCGGAGCAGGCGCGTGACAATCTCGCCTCGATGCTCATGGCCTTGAATATCAGGGAAGGCGACTGGTTCAAGGGAGCCGAGCCCCTGTCCCTGCGGGGTGAATGGAAGTTCACGCCGCAACAATCCGACAAATTCAAACTGGACGGGGAGGTGGGCGCCGCGCAAGTGCGCCTTGAAGCCGAAGATGTTTTTGATGTGTTTTTCGCGGAGGAATCCGCGCAGGCATCGGCACAGGCGCCGCTGCAGGCCTCTTGGCAACGGCAGGAGGATTCCATTCTGCTGGAAGGGGTTCTCGAGCCGTTTCCGAATTTCTTCAGCGGCACTCTCAAAGTCGGAGGATTCGATGCAGAGTTTCCGCTGGCGCTGCAGGCGGAGCTTTCCGCCATCTCCGACAACCAGGGACGGCGGATCTTCTGGGAAGAACTGCGGCTTGCCGAGACGGGCGTCACCTTGCGCGGATCGGGGTGGATCACCGAAGTCGTCAACAACAACACATGGCGCTTTCAAACCGATCTTGACGCCGATAACATCGAAGAGGTGCCGGTTTCGCAATGGCATTCCCTGGCGCTGCTGGGAGAGACGTTTTCGAGCGTCTTCAACGGCACGGGGACAGGTACGGCTGCAATGCGCGGAATCCTGTTCGGCGGCGAGGCAAACATTAAGGTTGATATCTCCGCAGACATATCGCGTGCACGTTGGCGTGCAACGATAGAGGACGGCGATTTGTCGCAAGCGAGCGAATGGTTGTGGGGCGGGACGTTCATGCGCGGCATCTTCAACGCCTCCCTTGAAGCGACCGGGAATCCTATCGATATCGATTTGCTGACGGGCAACGGCAATGCGCGCCTCTCCGGTCTCGAGATCTGCTGCATCGATATCGACGGTTTGCGTTCGCAAGCTCTTGAGGGCGTTGTGGTGATATCGGTGTTTGCAACGCCGCGCTTGGGGCGAAGTGCATGGATGCAGATCGGAGACGCGGATTTCCTTCTTGCGCTCCAAAACGGCATCCTTGAACAACGTACGCTGGGTTTGCTGGAAGGTGTTTCGAACACTCTCGGGCAGTTGGATTTGCGCCAACGCACGCTGCAGCTACAAGCGGATTTTCCCGTTGCGGTCGGATCAAACGGCGAAAGCGCTCCGCTCACCTATCGCATCGAAGGCGATGTTTTCGAACCTACCGTTTCTTTCGACAGCATTACCCTTGAGCAGGCGCTGGAAGGCTCGCGTCTCGGGCAAATTCTGGAGCAACTCGAAGCTCCGCAATAATCTACGTTTGGAAAATTGTCCGGTTAGAACTTGTATTTGAACCCGGTGCTTCCGGCGTATCCCTCAACCT
>JAPOUU010000039.1 GCA_026708505.1 Hyphomicrobiales bacterium
TTACAGCCTTGGGAAAGAACGGAGAACTGAGATCCACCGGTCACGGTTTTTGGGAAGTCTCTACTACCCCCCCCCCCCCCCCGCTACATCTACCAACCCCGACAAATTCATTCAGAGAACCGCTGAAATCGTCGCCGCGTATGTGATCAACAACCCTGTGCAGCCCGAACAAATACCCGGGATCATCGAAGACACATACGCAACTTTACTGGGATTGAGGGGACAAACGGCAGAGGGGCAAACAATGTCGCAGCAGCCTGCCGTTCCGATTGAGAAATCCGTCTCTCCCGACCACATCACCTGCCTTGAGTGCGGGCGAAAGTTCAAATCCCTCAAAGGGCATATTAATCAGCTTCACGGCAGAATGACACCGGACGAATACCGCAAAAAATGGGGATTGCTTCCGGACTATCCGATGGTTGCCGAACTGTATGCAGCCGAACGCTCAAAGATTGCGAAACAAGTGAGGCTTGAGAAAAACGTAAGGCAAGAAACCTAGGATAGAAAGAAATGTCATTTTTGATATCAACGTCAACGCTTTTTAAGTATAGTGGCGCTTCACTTTTTTACTCCACTCACGCCTGAAAAAAAGCTTCTTCGCATGATACGTTTCAAGCGACGAGAATATAAAGAAATACTGCTCGTCACAAGTTACTTCAGTTACTGCTTTTGTTTCTGTATCCCAATTCTCATCACGACTTAAAATCTGCTTCCACTCGGCTCTAACTTTGGCTGATAGCGGATTGTTTTCTTCAATAGAAAAAATCTCTTTCACTGTTGAGCCGGCAGAAATAGAAGTTCTCTCATCTAAAAACACGCCAAAGTCGTCAAATGTCTGCAATAAGAACACTCCGTTCTCATGCACATTGTCACGTTGGTATTTTCTAGGTTGCTTTTGAACTCTCTGAGCCTGGTTGGAGCTTTTCATTTCGGTCATTTCTATCTTGTCATAACGAGTCAACAGCGGTAAATTAAGTGACGCTGTGCCTGTTTTTAAATATAACACTCCTTGCCGGGGCGACGGCCATAACAACGGCCAATAATGATTGGATAAGGACAAGCGCAAACGATGCCCTTTTTTTATCCTGTAACCACAAACATCCAATAAAAATTTATAGGGATAATAGACTTTCTCCTTTAAAGGTCCCGCCTTTTCGTGCGTTTCATTATGATTTAGATTAAGGCAGCCTAAAGAAATAATGTGAGAATCTCCGTTTGGAGAAACATCGCATAAACGCGCGATTACATTGGCTGCATTTGCCGTGCTGGCAATTTCAAAAACAAACTCGGGGCGACCCGCAATAATATAGTCCTCTTCCGCAATATCGGTTTCAAAATATTGAGACAGAGCATCATCCTCCTTTTGATTATCGGCTATCTCTTCATCTGTCCTCATGCCCGGGCAGAAAACCGTTGCGCCCATGCCAAGATGAACCGGCGAATCTATCGTTATTGTCGCATCGTCCCGATCGGCAATCTTCGATAATTGCCAGTTCCCGGATAGATATAAAGTTTGTATTTCTATGTCTTCATTGATATCAACGCTGGCCCAAAAGCCGTTTGTTTTTTTATAAAAGCGGGAGGGCGTATCATAATCCTGGATAAAAAAGTGGGTATAACTGTCTTCATTTGAATTTGTGTCTTGCAGGTGTTTGTTCCACCAATCACAAGTTATTTCTAGAAAATCAATCTTGTGTCCGTTGCTTGCAATATCCGGATACGCGTGCTCCCAAGGACCCATAATGGCCGAACACAGAGACTTTAGGTTTTTCTTCAACCGAAAAACGGGATTCTTATAGCAGTCCGCCCAGCCACCAACAGACAAAACGGGAATGCGTATATTGCTGTAATCTTCGCAAACAGAACCATGCTTCCAAAAATCATCCCTTAGTTGATGATTTAGCCAATTTTCAATCAACAAAGGCATGTTATCCAATCTCTCACGCCACATATTCTGCCAGACGTTTCCGACTATTTCATAATCGGGAGGTCTGGATGAATAACTCAGCATTTGTGCCGCCCATGTGATATTGGCACTAGCAAGGCACCCTCCCTTGTAATGAACATCGTCCGCATATCTATCATCAGTGGCAGCTACCGCGATAATAGCTTTTAGTGAAGGTGGCTGCAGGGCTGCAATTTGCAACGAATTAAACCCGCCCCAAGATATACCCATCATGCCAACATGGCCGTTACACCATGGCTGTTTTGCGATCCACTCAATAACTTCATAACCGTCTTGCAATTCTTCCTTGGTATATTCATCCAGCATGATGCCTTCTGAATCTCCGTTGCCGCGTATATCTACACGCACCCCCGCAAAACCGTTTTTTACAAAATGCGCATACCTGTTCTCGTCTCTTAGAGCCGTCCCGTCGCGTCTTCTATAAGGAAGATATTCAAGCAAAGCAGGCAGAGGAGAAGCATTCTTAACAGGCACCCATATCTTTGCATAAAGATTTATACCGGAACTCAAAGTGATTTTCTCATCTTCAATAATTTTAAAAAACTGTTCTCTCATATTGAAACCCAATGGTAGTTTTCAGAAACTTGATTGCTTAGGAATAATGACATGAATATGAATGATTGGCGTGACTTGTCGTGACTTGGGGGGCGGTTGTTACACATTTGTCTTTTGCAAACGGGCATCTTGTATGAAACTCGCAACCACTTGGTCTTTGAATGAGGCTCGGCGGTTCGCCTACCAACCTAATTCTATCAATGACGGCATCGGGATCCGGTTCGGGGTTGGCGGATAACAGAGCGCGGGTGTATGGATGTTTCGGGTTGGTAAAGATATCTTCTGTTGAGCCTTCTTCAACGATTTTCCCCAAATACATGATGCCCATTTTGTCGGAAATATGCTTAACTATGTTAAGATTGTGAGTGATAATCATCATGGATAGTCCCATTTTATCCTGCAAGCTCATCAATAAATTTAACAGCTCTCCCTGAATGGATACGTCAAGGCCGGCCGTTGGCTCGTCCGCAATAATGAGTTTTGGATTTAATGCCAACGCCCTTGCGACGCCAACTCTGCGGGCTTGGCCGCCGGATATTTGATGAGGATAGCGCGAAGCAAAATCAAGTGACAAGCCCACCATTTCCAAAAGCCGTTTTGCCTCCGCGTCCAAATCCTTGTTTTTTATGCCTTGTATCTTAAATGGCTCGGTTATGATGGATCGAATCGTTAATCTTGGACTCAAGCAACCAACGGGATCTTGGAACATCATGGAAATATGCCGACGGTATTTTTTAAATTGTTTTTCAGCCAAGCCAACAAGGTCGACATCTTCGTATAAAATGCTCCCTTCATCGGCATGGTGCAAACCGGCAACCGCCCTTGCCAATGTTGTTTTACCCGAACCGCTTTCACCCACAATTGCATAAGTTTGCCCTTCTTCTATGGAAAAACTCACCCCCGACACGGCTTCTATAAAATTCTTCCGAAAGAGCATGTTTTGCATGAGGCCGCCCGGTACAGGAAATCGAACCACGGCATTACTCACACGTAAAAGGGCGGTCATTTCAGTTTTTCCCTTGTGTTAATAAGTGGCACTTTGCTTGTTGTTTTTCACTAACACGATGCATTGCAGGAGATGTGTCACACACGCTTATTCTTTGCGTGCACCTATGTTTAAAAATACATCCGGAAGGAAGATCAATTAAATTTGGAATTGACCCTTTTATTGTTGGTAAATTTTTGGACTTTTCCTTAATGCGGCCCGGATCGCAGGCAAACAAAGCCTGGGTGTATGGATGCCGGGCATTGTGAAAAACATCCCTCACGTCGCCATGCTCCACTATCTCGCCGGCATACATGACAATAACCTCGTCGCACAATTCGGCAATAACCCCCAGATGATGTGAAATAAATAAAATGGAGCAGTTAATTTTACCTTGTAACTCACGTAATTTTTCTATGATCTGCACTTCCAAAGTGGCATCAAGGGCGGTTGTAGGTTCGTCGGCAATAAGTAAAGACGGTTTAACCATTAGAGCCATCGCTATGGCAATACGCTGTCGCATGCCTCCGGAAAACTCGTGCGGATACTGCGAAAGACGACTCTCGGGATCCGGAATGCCGACCACGCGCAACATGTCTATTGCCGCTTCCTTTTTTTTCTCTTTTGAAGTTTTATCGCGATATTGAATGTCCATCATCTGTCGGCCTACGGTCAGGACAGGATTATGTGTCTGCATGGGGTCTTGAAAAATAATTGATACGCCAACTCCCAATATGTCGCGCATTTCATCTTCGGACAGACGGACAATATCCTTTCCCTGGAAAATGATTTCTCCCGAAGAAAGCACGGCGTTGTTTGCCAGTAAATTAATAATGCTTGATATTAATGTGGACTTGCCGCAACCGCTTTCGCCAACCACGCCGACAATTTTATTGTCTTCTATCGTAAAGCTTACATCACGCAAGGCACGCAACGTGCCCTGCTCGGTTTCATAGTCAACGGATAAATTGCGCACGTCCAGTATTGTCATCTGCAATTCCTCGGTGTGTAGCACGGTTGCGGTATCATGGAAGCATCTTTTAGTTTCTCTTGCGCAATTTTGGATCGACAGCATCGCGCAATGTTTCACCCAGGAATGTAAATCCCAGAGTTGTTATGATAAGAGGAACACCCCCGGCTATCAAAAGCCAAGGAGTGTTGCGAATAAGGGTGTAACCTTCATTCAATAAGGAGCCCCATGACGGCGTTGGAGGACGCACGCCCATGCCCAAAAAACTTAGACCCGCCTCCAAACCGATGATGGTAGGGATTTCCATTGCAGACAACACGGCAATGGGACCAAAAATATTCGGCAAAATATGAACGAGCAAAATGCGCGCCGTGGACGATCCCATTGACTTTTCCGCCAAAATAAACTCGGAGGATTTTATAGACAAAGTCTGCGTTCGAACGACTCTGCCATAGGTTGGAATGGATGTAACTATGATGATGAAAATGACGGTTTCCAAGCTGGGGCCAACCAATGCAACCACAGCCAGGGCAAACATGACTGTCGGAAAAGACCTTAGAGTATCCAATAACAAAATAATGGCATTATCCAGCCATTTAGGACCGAAGCCCGCAATCATGCCTAAAACAAAACCTATGGAAACGGCTCCAAAAACGGTTGGCAAGGCCACTTGTAAAGCCACTCTTGAGCCCATAACCATCCTCGAGAAAATATCCCGCCCCAACTGGTCGGTTCCCAATAAATGTGAAAAACTGGGGCCTTGCAGCCGCTCTTTGATATTCAGGGCTATAGGATCGTAAGGCACGATAAAATCAGCAAATATCGCGCTTAAAACCATAAGCATAACTATTAGAAAACCGGCAACGCCAAGGATGTTCCTGAAAAAATGCTTAATGATTAATTGCAGTTCGTTATTTTGCTTCATAATCATTTTCTAAAGCTGCCTTCCAATGCGAGGATCCAGCATTGCATTGATAATGTCCGACAGGGTTGTCGATACGACAAATATAATGGTTGATAACAATACCGATCCCATAACAACGGGGTAATTACGGGTTGTGATAGAATCAATGACGAGCTTTCCCAACCCCGGTCTTGAAAAAACAATTTCGGCAAAAACGGCGGCGGACAGCAGAAAACCCATGCCGACGCCAATGACTGTTATTGTAGGTAAAATCGCCAGCCTTAAAGCATAACGGTAAATAACCCAGCGCCTTGGCAGTCCAAAAGCCCTCGCGGTTCTTATGTGGTTTTCACTCATAATTTCCAACATGGAAGCGCGCACCAATCTTGCAATATAACCCACCCAGGAGAGACCGATGGAAAAAGCCGGCAGCACCAGATGTATTAATTGATCCCAAAGGTCGTCAGAATCTCCCGCACCAATGGCCGGGAGCCATCCCAGGTAAACTGAAAAAAACAACAAAGAATATAAGGAAACAACAAATGAAGGAGTTGCTATAAAACTCACCGATAAAACAGCCAATATTTTATCGGATATCGTGTTTCTTTTGATTGCCGAATAACACCCCAAAAATATGCCCAACAGGGCGGACCATGAAATAGAAGCAAAAATCAGCATCAAAGTGTAAGACAGCTGTTCACCTATAATGCTTGTTACAGGCCGGTTGGTAAAAACATCGGTTCCCAAATTGCCGGTTATTGCATTCGTAAAGAAGTAAGCTATTTGCACGGGAAGAGGCTCGTTGAGCCCCATGCGCTCTTCAAGCGAAGCCTTAAGTTCCGGCGTTGCCCTCGGTCCCAGCATGGTTGAAACCGGATCACCCGGAATAGAGTGAATCATTACAAACAAAAGCGTAATGGCAAAGACTATAATGAGCACGGCCAAGGACAGTCTCTTAATAATATAGCCCAGCATTTTGATCTTTCGTTTACCTACACATACAGAACATCTCTGACACAAGAGAGGGTCGCAACAACATCCGCCTAACCCCCGCTACCCCCTCGAATAATTTCTCTAATTCTCAACAGGACCGACCTTTTAAGATCTTTGAAAATACCTGTAGAGAGGCAAGCCGTCCGGGCGAAGCGCCGGTTTAATGGAGTTGCGGTAAATATTCGGCGTGTATTCGTGAGTAATGAACTTATACGCACCGCTTTCTTCCATGATATCTTGCGCACGCTGATACATGGCGTTTCTTTTACCGACATCAAGCTCACCCGGCCCTTCCTTGTGAATTCTATCGAACTCTTCATTGCAATGACCTTCCCAATTCCACACTCCGGCTTGCTCGCAAATAAACCAAGACGTCGCGTAGTAGGGGTCGGGCGTCATGGAGTAGCGGTTGATTACAAGCTCAAGGTTTTCATTGCCGCCAAGCTCCCAGAACGTTGCGGCTTCATGCAAATCTATTTCCAGGGAAATGCCAATTGCCGCCAAGTTCGCTTGAACAATTTGCGCCGTAGTTACATTCGCTTGCTTGTTCAGAATCGAAATCCTAAGGGAAACATTGCTTTCGCCCGACTCCTTCAAAAGCTGTCGGGCTTTTTCGATATTCGCCTCTGAAGGCACTTTATTGCTTGCGCGGTTGCCAATAAGCCCGGGCGCAATAATACCCGTAGACGCTTCGGCCACACCAAAATAAGCGGCTTCCAAAATTGAAGGCACGTCAATAGCATGCTGGATAGCCTGCCTTAATTTTAAGTTGCTTAACTTGGGATTGTTTAAATTCATACCAACCCACACGTAATACAAGGATGGAAATCCCTCAACGGTGCTATTGCTCGGCGGATTTGCTTTTAAACGTTCCAATGAAGCCAGGCTTACGCGGGTGAAATCCAGTTCCCCTGCCTCGAAAGCAATTTCAGCAGTCTTTTCATCGTCAATATGAAAAATTTGAACTTCATCAAAAGCGACTTTTTCACCTTTCCAATCAGGATTCGCGCGTAAAGTCGTCTTTTGTTTCGGTTCCCATGAAAAATGCGTGTACGGACCGGACGTTGCAACCACTTCGGTGTCAATTCTGCCCCCAACGGACTCAAAAGCTTTCTTCGAAACGATATTGCCTGTGATATAAGGCAGGCTGATAGTCCATAAAGGCTGGAAGGGGCTTTTAAGGACAATAACACCCTCCCGCTCTCCGGTGACTTCTACGTGTGACAAAGCATCCATATCCGGCTTGTTGGGCGACTCCATTTTCTCGTCAGCAACCCTCTCAAACGAAAACTTAACATCCTCAGCTGTCATTGCGCCAAAACCATTGGTGAAACCAATATTATCTTTAAGGGCAAACTTGATATGGGTCGTATCAACTTGTTCAATGTCCGCGGCGGCATCTAATTGCCACTCCCATTTGCTGCCGGGCTTGAACTGGATCAATTTATTGTAAATGCAAGCATGAATCTCTTCATCAGAGACCCCTTGCGAAAATGCGGGGTCAAGCGAACGCATATCCGCATAGGTTCTGCCTCTCAAGGTCGATCCGGATTGTGCCCAAGCATTCGAAAAAGAAGACGAGGCCATTACAGCAGAAAAAGCCGCCGTTGATTTTAGCATTTGTCTTCTTGATAAGGGGATTTTCACCCACTCAATTTTATTCTTCCCCATTGTATTCCCTCCTGAGTAATCTACAATTCCCCCTCCCGGGATATGTTAGCGCGCATCATCATACCGTGTCAAACAGACCGGGAATTGCCCCGCTACACAGCCGAATTTCAAGAAAAACTTGAGTTTCCGATAAAACAAAAACACGCCTACGGCGTCGGCAGAACGACCCAAAAAATACTTCGGCATTTCCAATGCTCTGCCGGAACGCATACAAAAAAATCCAGCCGCTTACGTTCCTTCAGAAACAAACATCTCCCGGTACTGGTCACGCAAAATATTCTTCTGCACCTTGCCCATGGTATTGCGGGGCAATTCATCCAGGACAACCAACCGGCGGGGATGTTTGAATCGAGCCAATGAGCGGCGCACCGCTTCCATCATTCCTTCAAGATCCGGGGAGTGGCCGTTTTCCGCGACCACCACGCCTATGACCGTTTCACCGAAATCCGGATGCGGCACGCCTATCACCGCGCTTTCCAAAATCCCGGGCTGTTCGTCCAGGATCAATTCGATCTCTTTGGGATAAATGTTATAGCCGCCCGAGATGATTAAGTCCTTGTTGCGGCCGACGATATGGACATAACCGTCTTCATCTATCTTCCCGAGATCTCCGGTGATGAAAAACCCGTTCTCGCGCAATTCATCGGCGGTTTTTTCAGGCATCCGCCAATATCCCTTGAAGACATTCGGGCCGCGCACTTCAATCTGCCCCACTTCGCCGTCCGGCAAGGTCTCGCCGCTGTCCGGATTGGTAATTTTAATCTCCACCCCCGGAAGCGGGAAACCCACGGTTCCCGCGCGACGCTCTCCGTCAAACGGGTTGGAAGTGTTCATGTTGGTTTCGGTCATTCCGTAGCGTTCAAGGATGCGATGGCCGGTGCGCTCCTCGAACTGAATGTGGGTTTCCGCGAGAAGCGGGGCGGACCCTGAAACAAACAGACGTATATGCGCGGCCAGTTCTTTTGTGAACCGGTCGTCGCCCAGCAGGCGGGTGTAGAAAGTCGGCACGCCCATCATCGAGGTCGCCTCGGGCATCCTTGCGATGATCTCGTCCAAATCAAACTTGGGCATGAATATCAAAGAGCCGCCGGCGACCAGCGTGACATTGGTGGCTACGAACAATCCGTGCGTATGAAAAATCGGCAGGGCGTGCAACAGAACATCATCCGATGAAAAGCGCCATTCCTTGGCCAGCGCTTCGGCATTGGAAAGCAAATTGTTCTGGGTCAGCATCGCCCCCTTGGAGCGTCCCGTGGTGCCCGAGGTATAAAGAAGCGCCGCGAGATCATCGCCGTCCCGATCGATTGTATCAAAGTCGACAGGCATGGCTTTTGCCTGCTCCATCAAGGATCCGCTTCCGTCGGCATTCATTGTTTCGATCCGCGCGTTGAAGTTCCCGGCAACGGGAGTCAAAGCGGCTTCGCTTTTGCCGTCGCAAACGACCAGAGACGCGCCGCTGTTTTCAATAAAATAGCTAAGCTCGTCCGTCGTATAGGCCGTGTTGAGCGGCAGAAACACCAATCCGGCCCGGGCGCAGGCGGCATAAAGCGCCAACGCCTCGGGGGATTTTTGCACCTGCACCGCCACGCGGTCGCCGGGCTTTAAACCGATCTTGAACGCGGCGTTGGCAATTTGCGCGCCGGTTGATAAAAATTCATGATGCGTAATTACCCGGCCGTCCTGCAGGTGAAGGAAAGGAGTGACCTTCCCGGTATGAGCGTCAAACAAACGGTCATAGAGGGGATTGGCCATGGATTTTATCCTTCTTTAGTCGAAGGAAGAACGAAGGGCTTGGCTAGTGACACAACTTCGGCGGTGGCGGCAACTTTGCGCGTGTTGGCAAAGTTTTCATGGTTCTGCGCGACCTTGGAAAGATCATAGAGATAGTTCACCATCGCACCGCCCGACTGGGCGCGCCCCTTGTCCGAGATGTCGGCATCGGCGTGTATGGCATGAACGATGGCGCCGTTGCCTAGATGGAACCGGGCCACCGGATCAAAAGGCAATCCGCCGCGGGATTTTGCGTTCAGCAGATAGTGGGCGGCCAGCACCCGTATCTTTTCGGAATCACCCGTGTCCCAAGTCAGCCCCATCTGCCCCAGCCATCTGGTCAGGCCGGGAATGGGCGACAGGGTGACAAAGGTTTTCAAATTTGAAAGTTCCGCGGATAAATCGGTTGCAACCTGTTTGATTAGGGAATTCCCGAACGAAACGCTGGCCAGCCCGTCCTGGCAATTGGAAATCGAATAGAACACCGCGGTATCCGCCTCCTCCGCAGACATCGCATCGCGGTCTTCCGCGAGCAGGGACTGGACCGACCCCGGAATGCCCTTGGTTAATGCCACCTCGACGAATATCAGCGGCTCGTCCGGCATGGATGGATGAAAGAACGCGAAGCAACGCCGGTCCGCCGGCTCCAGCCTGCGGCGAAGATCATCCCAGCTGTAGATGGTATGCACGGCTTCATAGGCGATAATCTTTTCCAGGACATGCGCGGGACTTTCCCAGCTCATCGGCCGCAGGACAAGGAAGCCCCGGTTAAACCAGGAGATAAAGAGATGGCGAAAATCCAAATCCAACGCCTGCAACTTCGGGTTTTTACCTCCCAGCCGCAACAAATCGGCACGCATTTTAACCAATGCCCCGGTGGCGCCCGGCACTCCGTTCAAACGACGGATGAATTCCTGCCTGGCGGGCTCGGCCGCTTTGGCAAAGGCGCGGTAGCTGTCCTTTGAAGGATTTCTTTCATATTCGTCCAGCGTTGCGCGCACCTCTCCGGGATTGATGTTCATCGTGGTGGAGATCTCGAGAAAGAAGGCGAGCTTCTCGCTGTCTTCCATCTTGGCAAACCGGGACAGGATTTCCCTGGCCAAAGCCAGCCCGGAGGTTTCGCCCGCCGTTCCGAGCAGCGCAACGCAAAGATCGGTGGTTGTTCGTTTGTCGGCGGTCGCTTTCGATGCCCCGCGGCGATAACGCCGCTCGAACACCGTGGCAAGAAGATCGGCCAACAACGTCATACCGTTGCTCCCATGACCACATCGGGCAGCCAGGTAGCGAGACCCGGAAACAGGCAGAGCAAAATAATCGCCAGCACCATGCAGCCCACAAAAGGCAGTGAACCAATCAGAATGGTTCTCAACGAGATGCTCGGCGCGATGCCGTTAATCACATAAAGGTTCAGCCCCACCGGCGGCGAGATCAAGCCAATCTCCATGTTGATGGTCAGCACGACCGCAAACCAGATCGGGTCAAAACCCGCGGTGGTTATGATCGGCAGCAGAACGGGCGCGGCCATCAGTATCACCGCCACGGGAGGCAGGAAGAACCCGGCGATCAACAGGAACACGTTGATTGCACCCATCAGAACCCAGCGGTTCACATCCAGCGTGCCAATCCATTCGGCGATCGACTGGGTGATGAACAAGGACGAAAGCATGTAGGAGAACACGCCGGCGGCGGCGATGATGAACAAAATCATCACGCTTTCCTTGGTGCTGTCGCGCAGCACGGTCCAGAGTGCGCTCGGATGCCACAGCTTGTAAATGACTACGGCGACCAGAAGACAGAGCAGCGCGCCGACGGCGGCCGTCTCCGAAGGAGTGGCGACGCCGCCGTACAAAGCGTAAAGCACGCCGAGGATGATGCCGAGGAAAGGCAGCACGCGCGGCAGGATTTGGAACCGCTCCGCCCATGTGTAGTGACCCGAACCCAGGCGGGTGGCGTCTCCCGACCTCCAAGTTGAATAAAGCGACCAGGCTATAAACAGGCCCACGAGCAGCAAGCCCGGGATGACGCCGGCCAGGAACAAACGTCCTATCGAGGTTTCGGTGGCGATGCCGTAAACGATCATGGTAATTGATGGCGGAATCAAAATGCCCAAAGTGCCGCCCGCGGCGATCGACCCTGTTGCAACCCCGTCGGGATAACCGCGCTTGCGCATCTCGGGAATCCCCATCTTGCCGATGGCCGCGCAGGTTGCGGGCGACGAGCCCGACATGGCGGCAAACAGCGCGCAGGCACCCAGATTGGACACCACCAGACCGCCGGGAACCCGTGTCAACCAACGTTCCAGCGCTTCATAGAGATCCGCGCCTGCACGCGTTGAAGCAATCGAGGCGCCCATGATGATGAACATCGGTATCGACAGAAGCGCGAAGTTATCCAGCTTGCCAAACAGAATGCTGGGCATTAATTCGAGTGCGCGCAGACCGTCAAAGACTATCAGGAACCCCGCGGAAACGACCAGCAGGCTTATGGCTACGGGAATGCCGGAGAAGAGCACCAGAATGGTTACAATCGCGACAATCCCGCCAAGCAGAAAAGGAGACATGATTATTCTTCCAAACCAAAAGGCTTATCGATGCCGAGCAGAACGGCAACGAGATCGGCAATCAACTGCAAAAACAACAATCCGAAACCTATCGGAAGCGCCAGATAGGGAATCCACAGACGCACGCCCCAGACCGTGTCCGAACGCCAGCCGCGATCCCATGCGAAATGCCAATACTCAAAGCCGTACCAGAACATCACGCCGACAATGACAATCGACAGGGCGGACGCCGCAACCGCCATGAAGAACCGAGGCCGCGGCGGGAGCGAAATGGGAATCAAGTCAACGTTTACATGTCCGCGCAGACGCTGCACATACGGCAAGCCGATCAACGTGGCCGCAACGGCCAGGTAGATGACGGCTTCGGTCTGCCAGACCGTCGAGCCGTTGAGAACAAAGCGGATGAAGATCATCTGGCAGGTAAGAGCCACGGCGGCGACAATCATGCTCGCCGAACACCAGCCGGCCAGCGTTGAAAGGGCCGCAACGGCACGAAGGAAAGGATTGTTCCCCGTGCGGGCAACCGCGGCAGAACTATGACCCGCCATCTACACCTCCTGTTGTTACGGGAGTGAAAGGAAAACGAAAGACGCGGGGCAAATCAGGAACGCCCCGCGAGACGATCATTCGACTTCCAAAGCCATATCAAGCAGCTCCTGCCCGTCTTCCACCTCTTCGACGAACTTGGCGTATGAGGTATCCTTGGCCAGTCTGCGCCAAGCTTCGAAATCCGCGGTCGACATCTCCGCAATTTCGACTCCGGCATCGGTAAACACCTTAACCGAATTTGCGTCCTGCTTCTTGGCTTCTTCCAAATAGTAGGCTTCGGCCTTTTCCGATGCTTTCAGAAGCGCGTCCTGCTGCTCATCGGTCAGATCCTCAAAGGTGCGCTTGTTCATCAAGAGAGGCTGGTACATGAACCAGAGCGCGACATCGCCCGCCGGGGTGTAGCAACTCACCTGTTCGTAAATGCGATAGCTCACAAAGGACGAAGACGAAGTGTTCGCGGCTTGAAGAACGCCGGTTTGCATGGCGTTGTAGATTTCGGAAGAAGCCATCGAGGCGATCGAGGCTCCGGCGCCGGCCAGCATTTGCTCGAACGACTTGCCCGCGGCGCGCGTTTGCAAGCCTTGAACATCTTCCGGCCTGGTGATGCACTTGTCCTTGCCCACAAAACCACCGGCGAGGTAACCATGCACCAGCACCATCACATCGTCATCAGCCATCTTGGCTTCCAACGCTTTCATGAAAGGCGAGTTAGACAGGCGTGCCGCGTGATCGTGGTTTTTGACCAGACCGGGCATCAAGGTCAGATTGTAGGCCGGTTGCTGTCCGCCTGCATAACTGAGCGGCAGAACCGTCATGTCCAACTGACCGCGGCTCAAGGGTTTGTATTGTTCGCGCGGCTTGAACAGCGATTTGGATCCGAAGATCTTGATGTTCAGGTCGACATCTGCTGCGGCAACCTCGTCTGCTACGATTTGCGCGACCTTATGACGGATGTCCTTGTTCGACCATTGGTGCGACAAGCGCAATTCTTTTGCATTCGCAAATGCGCCGGTAGAAACAAGCACCGCAACGGCTATAACGGCTTTTAACAAAGATTTCATGATTTTCCCTCCTGTTTAAGAATTCCTCCCCGCAGGTCACAAGAATGCTTAATCGTGCCTTCCGAGTCAAATTTGGAATTGTTTGCTCGCGTGCATTCGGAAACCATGTCACGCCGCAACCCTTTACGAGAAGCACTTAAAATCCGCCGCGTTCACAGGCTTCCGAAATTCGGGGGTTCACGCCGCGGTCGGTCCAAATCCGGAACGATTCGCGGGATTTCCCTTGATTCTACCGGTTTTCGGGCTTGCCGAAACCGCCCGAATACCGCCGAAAATCCCCCGAATCGTCTTGCAAGTTCCCGGATTCGCCGCAAAAAGCTTGAGTTCCGTAGGAAGGTACGGCCGGATGCAACTCCTGCAAACCAACCCAAAGGCGCCCCGGCATTTCCGATGATTTGCCGGGGCGTTTTTGCTCAAGCCCGGATACCCGAACGTTGCCTTGCTTCTCTCTTCCCTTCATCCCAGCATCATCGGTAAAAACAGAATCACCTGCGGAAAGGCAATCAGAACCGCGATGGTGATTACATCGGCGATGAAAAAAGGAGAAGCGCCGCGAAACACATCCTGCACGCTAATCTCCGGACGCACGCCGGCAACGACAAAACAATTCAAACCGATAGGCGGAGTGATCAAACACAACTCGGCCATCTTAACCACCAAAATCCCGAACCAGACCGCGGTGTGCTCGCCGGACATGCCAAAAGCGGAAACGGCGGCGCCGACATCCTCGCCGCCATTGATTGCCATCACCACCGGGAAGGTAATCGGCAAGGTCAGGATCATCATGCCAATCGCATCCATGAACATGCCGAGCACGACATAAATCAACAGGATGGCCAGCAGCACCATCATCGCCGGCTGGTCCAAACCGAGAATCCAATCTTCCAAAAACATCGGCACCCGCGCAAAGCCGAGATAACGAACAAAAATCAACACGCCCCATATCATGGCAAAAATCATCGCCGAAAGTTTTGCGGTTTCCGCCAATGCTTTTTTCAGGTCACCCGTCTTCAAGCCTTGCAGCAATGCCACTCCCAAAATCACAAAGACGCCCAACGCACCGGCCTCGGTCGGGGTCGCCCAACCGGTGGTAATCGATCCGATGATGACGGCCACAACGAAGAAAATCGGCAAGGTCGGCGGTAGCGATTGCAGTCTTTCCGTCCAAGAAAACCCGGTGACCACCGGTCCCAGCGCGGGTCGCCAGCGCGCCATCAAAATAATCAACGCACCATAAATCAGGGCGGAAACCAATCCGGGTAAAAAACCGGCAAGCAACAACAATCCAACGGGAGTTTCGGTGATGATGGCATAAATCACCAACAAGGCCGACGGCGGAATCAACGAAGCCAGCGTGCCGCCTGCCGCCACCACGCCGCCGGCAAAGCGTTTGTCGTAACCCAGTTGAAGCATTTCCGGAATCGCAATGCGGGCAAAAACGGCAGAGGTTGCAAGCGACGCTCCGGAAACCGCGGCGAAGCCGGCGGTGGCAAAAATCGTCGACAGGCCAAGTCCGCCCGGCAGCCAGCCCAGCCAGCGCTTCGCCGCTTCGAATAACGCCTTGGTCAGACCGGCATAATAAGCCAGAAAACCAATCACGATGAAGGTCGGAATCAACCCCAACGTTTGACTGGATAATTTTGAGTGCGGAGTAAGACCGGCAATTTTCACGGCACGGATAAAGCCTTCCAACAGCCCGTTGTCTTTGAAAACGGCAAAGTGGATGGTAAGGCCGAGCAAACCGATGAAAGCGGCGGCAAAGGCCACCCGAAAACCCGCCAGCACCAGCACCAGCAGCGAAGCAATCATCATCAGGACCACATCGATTGCATCCATCAGTCGAGCTCCTTTGCGGCATCAGCTTCACGCTGGGCATGCATCGCAACGTCTTCCGGCACAGGCACTGCAATCGGCCGGTCGTCACCGCTGATAATCAGCCGCAAATAACCCCAGCATTGCACAACGAGGCGCGCCATCAACATCACAAACATCACCGCCAGCAACGCTTTGAACGGCCAGATAATCAGGCCTATATCTTCTGTGGAGTCGCCCAGGTTATAGGACCGGGCCGCATGCAGATACGCGCCCCAAGCCAGCAGCAGGATTACCGCGGTGGTCAACAGACTGGTGATTAATTCAAACCCCCAAAGCCAGCGGCCTTTCAATCGGACGACCAATAAATCCATCCGGATATGACCGCCCATCCGCTGGCAATAGGAAATGCCTAAAAAAGCGATTAGCGGAACCGATTGACCCATCAGGTCGAAATAGGCATTGAACGGCTTGTTGAAGACGCCGCGGCCTATGATGTTGATGACCGAAAACAACACGATGAACAACACCACGATGCCGGCCAGGAGGTTAAGTCGCCGTTCCCAGCCATGGAGCCAGCGATCAATACGCGATAAGGCGGAGTTGTCTTCCAGAACTTGCGGTGACGACATCCTGTTCCCTACCGGTCACGCACGGGGGGCATGAAAACTTCAGGCGGCTGCGGACATTACCGACAGCCGTCCGCAGAGAGGATTATTGCGCCGCCAATGTGGACCGCACCAGATCATAAAGTTCCTGGCCCGGCAGACCGCGGCTGTTCATATCGGCAATCCATTCATCCAGCACCGGTTTCGCGGTGGCTTTGAGCGCCGCCACATCGGCATCCGAAAAAGTGAGAACCCGGATATTGTTTTCGGCAATCTTGTCATTAAATTTTTCGACCGAGACCTGATACTTATCCAGGTACCATTCCAACGATTCATCGACAGAGCCGAGCAGAGCGTTGCGATGCTCGTCGGACAAACCGGCAAGCGCTTCGGAATTGACCACGACCGGACAATTCACCGAACCGGGGTTGAGATTGCTGGTCCACCATTCGGCTTCGTCCACAACCTTGTAAGAGAGATGCGCGTGCGGAGCAAAAGCCGCACCGGAAATGGCTCCGCTTTCCATTGCGCCATATACTTCACCCGCGCCCAACGACACCGGATTCACGCCGACTTTCGCCAGGGCATCACCGATGCCGCCGGTGGCCCGGATGTTAATGCCTTTTAGATCCGCCAAACTCGTCGGCGCATCGCCTTTGCCGGCGATATTATATTGCGGCATCGGTGACGGCATCAGCAACGTCGCATTCCAGCGACCGAGATCCCGCTTTGCCGCCGGATGATTATAGACCGCCCTCGAAGCGGCAATCTCGGCTTCGAGATCGCTCACTCCCAAGAAAGGCAGCTCCATCACGGTGATGGTCGGGTTTTTATCACGGTGATAGCCGGCACAGAATTGCGCCATCTCAAACGCACCCGCTTCGATGCCGTCTAAATTTTCCTTGTTCTTCGATAGCCCGCCGTAAGACAGATTAAGTGTGAACTCGCCGTTGGTTTTTTCCGAGACTAACTCCGCCAATCTTTCGACATGTTCGGTGAAGGCTCTCCGCTTGCCCCAAAGCGAGACATCCCAAGATTCGGCCAGGGCCGGGGCGACAAAACTGCAAGTCAGTAGAATCGCCGTAGTGCTGATCATCCATTTTTTCATTTGCGTCTCCTCGTTGCGTTTCACGGAACGGTTTTGGTGCCAATTGGAAGCATCTATACAATATTAACTGGCGGTATTGATGTCAAGGCGGGAAAGTACGGCTCCGATTAAGACGCCTGGCGGCGGCATCCGGGGACATCGCCTTAATTTTGATGAATTATGTAGAGCATTTCGTGACTTAACAGCAACCGAATCCTCGGCTATCCTAGGGAATATCACGGCATTCGAGGTTAACGGATGCTTATCAGGGGGCGACCCCTTGTCCCACGCACCAAAACGAGACAAAAACATGAAATACATTCTGCATCACGATGACATCCCCGGCGATGTTGAAATGACGGGCTCCATCGCCGTCGACACCGAAGCGCTCGGACTCAACCCCAAACGCGACCCTTTATGCCTCGTGCAACTGCGAGCGGAGACCGGTCCCGCGCACCTCGTGCGGCTTGAACGCAACAATTACAATGCGCCGAACCTCAAAGCCCTGCTCGCCAATCCCGATATCGTGAAAATTTTTCATTACGCACGCTACGACTTGGGAATGATGCGGTATTATCTCGGCATTACCGTCGCGCCGGTTTATTGCACAAAGATTGCCTCGAAACTTGCACGCACCTATACCGATAAACACGGACTCAAAGATCTCTTGCGCGAACTCCTCGCCGTTGATATTTCCAAACAACAGCAAAGCTCCGATTGGGGCGCGCCCAAACTCAGCAAGCAGCAACTCGAATATGCCGCAACGGATGTCGAGCATCTCCACGCCCTGCGCGACAAGCTCCAAGACATACTCAAGCGCGAGGGGCGAGACGCTCTCGCGCAGAAATGTTTCGACTTCCTCCCCACGCAGGTTGAACTTGATCTTGCCGGGTGGGCGGAACAAAACATTTTCTCCCACTAATTGAATGATGCATTAAAATGGCACAGATGGAATCCGACGAACTCGACATCCTTGCGTCCCCGAGACGAGCACAGGCGCCATCTTCACAAGGCGGTCTGTTTGCCGGAATTAAGCTTTCGCTTCTTGCCGTTGCGTTGCTGTTGCTCGGCATTCTCACCATTAATCTGATAAAGACAAACGAAAATGTCGAGGAAGTCGAACCCGTTGCAACAAATCCGCATGTCGAACCGGTAACCACAACCGACCTTATGGAAAACCCCACCCTCACGCGCACCGATTCAAAAGGGCGGCTCTTCACCGTCTCCGCCGCATCGGCAACGCGCAACCGCTCCAATGCCGCGCAAATCACGCTGGAAGACGTGCGCGCAGACGCCACCTTCGACACCCCCTTCCGCCAAAACGATCAAATGTTTCTCCACGCCGCTTCCGCGCTCCTGCGTTCCGATACCGAACAACTTGATCTCTTCGACCCCATAAACATCGAGACCGAAAGCAACTATCAACTTCAAGCGAAACACATCAACATCAATCTCAAAGAAAACCACATCGAAAGGGTCGATAGCGTCTTCATCAACGGCCCGAAAGGAAGCATCAAAGCAGACAGCATGTTCACAAGCACCGACGGGCAAAACTTCACCTTCCAAGACAATGTGCATGTGAAGTGGAACCTCGATGCGCCTGCCGCTTCGAACGCCATACCGGGACCATGATGAAAAACACGCCGGGTTTCTTTCTATTTTTAGCGATTGTTTTTTTATCGTTTGATACGAGCTTGGCGCAAAACGCTCCCATCGAAATCACCGCCGATATGCTTGAGGTCGAACGAGACGCGGGCATCGCAACCTTCTCCGGGTCCGTGCGTGCAAGCCAGCAAGGCTTTCGGCTTAATGCCGACAAACTCAAGGTTTTCTACGCGGAAAACTCCGAAGGCGCCACGGAAATCAAGCGCCTTGAAGCCTCGGGCGAGGTCTTCTTCGATAATGCGCAGGGACAATCGGCGCGGGCACAGTGGGCTGTCTTTGATGTCGAGCAAAACTTCGTAACACTGGGGGACAAGGTTCAACTGCTCCAGGGCGACAACATTATCGAAGGCGGCAAGACCGTCATGAACCTCAACACCGGACAGGCGCAAATGACTTCTGCCGAGGGAGACAGGGTGCGCGGTCTGTTCCTCTCTAACAATCAGATCCGGCTTTCGGAACCGCAATAAATCGCAACAACATGAAGAGGAAGCGACAGAGCAGTTGTTGAAATTGGGGATATATCTACCCTGTCGCTGTTCGTATTATTGTTTCCTTGCCCCGAAAGATCCAATAATGCGGTCTCGATTGAATGTACCACCGACTTCTACGTGATTTGCTCCAAAAAAAGCCCCGTCAATATCGCCCCCGGTCGTGCTTGAAAATGTTCCATCAGTGTTTATGGGAACACTCCAAAGCATTTGTCCCACGGTGTTGCCATTATTGATATTAACGATGCCATCAAAGGATATATTGGCGGAATTACTGGTGACAGACACATCTATTGTCACTCCTCCTTGAACAACTCCTCCATCATTTTTATTGATGCCTATCATTGCACCATTGTAAGAGGCGGTGGCTGTTGGTCTTGAACCGGTATTATCCCCGTAACTAAGCCCGACAAGTATAGAATCCTCAC
>JAPOUU010000112.1 GCA_026708505.1 Hyphomicrobiales bacterium
GCGCGCCTCGTTCGGGACGAGGAGGCCGCAGGTTCGAATCCTGCCACTCCGACCAGCCCTCCGTTGAAGCGAAAGACATCAAAGTGCTCGAACAACCCCTGCAGCTCCCTTGCGGCGCCATACTGAAGAATCGGTTGATCAAATCGGCGATGTCCGATTCGCTCGGCGACGGCGACGGATTCCCGACGCCCGAACAAATCCGGCTCTACGAGAGATGGGCGCAGGGAGGCGTTGCGCTCGCCATCATCGGAGAGGTTCAGACGGATCCCCGCTATCCCGAAAAACCCGGCAACCTCGTTCTCACGCCCGACACAAAACTTGATTCGTTCGAAAATCTTGCCCGCAAAGGCACCCTCAACGGTGCGCATCTGTGGGCGCAGCTTGGCAACGCCGGGGCGCTCGCGCATCCGCCCGTCTCCGCGCCCAAGGGTCCCTCGGCGCTTGCGCTGGACGGACTCGAATGCGCGCAAATGTCGCGCGAGGATATTCTTCAGACGCCGCGCGCTTATGCGGCGAGTGCAGAGCGCGCGAAGGAAGCGGGTTTTTCCGGCGTGCAAATCCACGCCGCGCACGGATTTCTGCTGAGCCAGTTCCTCTCCCCGCTGTTCAACAAAAGAACGGATGACTATGGCGGAGACATCGCCAACCGCATGCGAATCGTTTTTGAAATCACCCGTGCCGTGCGCGAAGCCGTGGGCGAATCATTCCCCGTCGGCATCAAAATCAACGCTTCCGACCAGCTCGTCGGCGGGCTGGACGAGCGCGACGCCCTTGAGGCTGTCCGGATGCTGGACGGCACAAGCATTGATCTCATCGATATTTCCGCGGGCACGTATTTTCCCGGCGCGCAGAACACGTCCGATGCCGTGCGTTCATCCGGGCCCTATTTCACCGATTTTGCCGCGCGCGCCCGCGCTGTCACCGGCATTCCCGTTATGGCAACCGGGGGCTTTCGCACGCGCGGTCACGCAATCGAGGCGCTCGAACAAAAACAGGTCGATGCCGTCGGGCTTGCCCGCGCGATGGTGCTGGATGTGAATCTGGCGAACAACTGGCTTGCCGGCGGCGATGATTCGCAATTTCCGGTTTTTGAGAGACCTCCGCCCGGCGGCGTGACCGCTTGGTATACCATGCGCCTCACCGCTCTTGCCCGGGACGAAGAAAACGAGTTTCGTCTCACGCCCGAACAGGCTCTCGAAGCTTACGAGGCCCGCGATCGACAACGATGCGGGACGTGGCGCAAAAAGTTCTCGAAAAATGAAACCAGATGTGATATGATGCCTTGAAAAGCACGTAGAGCCGTCTCTGTTCTATCCACCCACTTAGACGAGGCTCACTCACATGCCCATCTCCACGCAAATTCCGCTACGCCGCGCCATCGGGCTGCCGTTGCTCCTGTTGTACGGGCTCGGCGTGACCGTCGGCGGAGGCATTTATGTGCTCGTCGGCGCGACCGTCCAGCACGCCGACATCCACGCGCCTGTCGCCTTTCTTTTCGCCGCTCTCGTGATGGCGCCGACCGCCGCCACTTTTGCCGAATTCGCCGGCCGATTCCCCGTTTCCGCCGGCGAGGCCGCGTATATACGCGCGGGCTTCAACTCCAAGCACTTCGCGATGGTCGCGGGGCTGCTGGTTGCCGCGGCCGGCATTATCGCTTCCGCCGCGGTTTCCGCCGGCAGCGCGGGATACCTCCGCCAATTCATCGATCTTCCCGACAGCCTTCTCGTGCCCGCGGTGATTCTGTTCATCGGCGCGATCGCGGCCTGGGGGATTCTCGAATCGGTGTTGCTGGCAAGCATACTCACAATCATCGAACTGTTCGGCCTCTTCGCCATCGTTATCGCCGGGTTCTTTTTCGACGACAGCATCTTCGCCCGCCTGCCCGAGGTCGTCCCGACGGATTTCGACCTGGTAATCTGGCCGGGGATTTTTTCCGCGGGGTTGCTCGCCTTCTTTGCGTTCATCGGCTTCGGGGACATCGTCAACATTGCCGAGGAAACCCACGCGCCGGAAAAAACGCTCCCGCGTGCAATCTTCCTGACGCTTGTCTTCACGACGGTGCTTTATGTGCTGGTTGCCTCCGTCGCCGTGCTGGCCGTGCCGCCGCAGGAACTCGCACAGGC
>JAPOUU010000091.1 GCA_026708505.1 Hyphomicrobiales bacterium
CAAAGGAGATTAGGCCTTTTGAAGTCTTTCTAAGCCGTCCGCCGCGGATGAATTCGGAGAAGGGTGGTTTCCGTGCGATAATGTCCATCTTACTCTCCTTTGAGAAACGCAATTAGTTTAACCTCCCGAAGACTAGCCTTGTTCTCCATCCCTGTCAAACCTCGCAAGGGGCGCGGGTTCGGGCTCGAAATCGGGCAAAAATCCCGTTCTCCCGTCGTTAGGGAGTTTAGTTCTCGCTTACTTGGAACTTGTATTTGAACCCGATGCTCCCGGCGTATCCCTCAACTTCCCCGCCTTGCAGGGCGGAGATGTCCGCAGAGAGCGCATAAGCGTCGCCCCATGCGTAGGTTGCACCGATGCCGATATCAACAACCGGGTCTTCGCGCTCGGAGATTAATTCCATCCCGTCAACCCGGGTGCCGACTTCGCCGTCCACAGGAATCAAAACATCGGCGTGCCCGCGCAGAAGAACGCCGCCCCGATTATACTCCGCTCCAACGCCCGTGCGGCCCGCAAGAACCGAGCCATCGTTCAACTCAACCCGCGTCCCCGCGAAATCCGTGAAACTTCCAAAATCAACGCTCGTCCACAGCAACTGCGCCGATGGAACCACCCGGAAGTCCGCAATGTTCAAGCCAAGACCGACCTCCACGCCCGCCGAGTATGCGGACGCGCTTTCATTGGCGAGTTTTGCGCCCGCCTTGATCTCGTTTCTGAACACTGCGTATTGCAACTGCCCGCCCATATAGGCGCCGCCGTGTTCCCAGTTTGCCGAGATTGCGGTTTGGACGGAACCGGTTTCGATCTCGCCGGTGTCGCCCTCGACGGCGACATCTGCGCTCGCCTCCCCGAAGGCGACGCTCGCGCTCACGGTGCAGCTGCCGGGAATGCAGGCGTTGATGCGAAGCGGGGCGTTCATGCCGAATTCCGTGACCGTGTTCCCGGTCTCATACATCGCAAGCGTGGTGTTGGCCGGTTCGAACTCGGCGGCAGCACTCGAGACTTTCGCCCAGAGGCCCCTGTTGCCGTTGTGCCGCCTGCCTTGAAGCCGCTGCCGGTAGGATTCGACGCCGGCGAGTTGCACGAGAGTGGCGGGAAGCGACTCGTAGAGCGCTTCCTCAATGCCCAGGGCTATTATTTCGGCGGCAAGCGTCCAGATGTTTTCTCCTCCAACCTCGTTGTGGACGAGACCGAAACGAAAGCCCCTGTTGAGCGGACTGCCTGCGACGAAAGCATTGGCATCGGCGGTTCCGGTGATTTTGATGAGGTTGCCGATGTCAATCATTTCATCTTCGCTTCTTCGGGGGAGTTCGCCGACGGACCGAATGTTGACGGTGGTTGATCCGGTTGCGGATGCCGCGCTGATCCTCGGAGCGTCCAACTCTGCGGTTCCGCCTGAAAAATCGACGTCAATGTTGATTGTCCCGTCCATCCCCGTGAGCGTGTCGAGCGCAAGGCTGGAATCCGCACCGGTGAGTTGGAGAATGCCGGCAAGCGTCATGGGCACGTCTTCAGCCCCGGCGGGGTCGCCGGAAGGAGGAATATGAGCGTCAAAAACGAGAGGGCTTGTCACTTCAAGGGTTGCGCCGTCGGCAACGGTAACACCGGGGCTGTCGTTCGTGAAAAAGAAAGTGTTATCGCCTCCCGTATTGTCGATATCAAGAACGAGTCTGCCCGAATGGACGGCGATTGTTTTCGTGCTGCCGGTGCCCTGGAATCCGTCGAGTGTCCAGGTTCCCGCTCCCGATTTGACGATTTCATCCACGAGTTGGAATCTGTCCGCTATGAGGGGGAAGCGATTGTCGCCTGTTCCGGTGAACTCAACGGTCCTGGATGCCGCGTCGGCGTTGAAAATTATTTGGTCATCGCCGCCGATACGGCCTCCGTCTCCAAAGACAATTCTGTGGTCTCCGTCGCCCCCATTGATTCTGATGGCATTGACTGATGCCTCCCTGATTGATGCGTCCATGCTTTCAATAAGTGCATTGACGTATACGGTAATCCCGCCGCTGCCGGGATTGTTAAGGTCCAGACCGGTTCTGGCGGTAATATTGTTGTTTACGGTGATTACGACGTTGCCGCCGTCCTCCGTGCGAGCATCGTTCCCCTGCCCGTACGCGCGGACAAAAACGCCCCTGTTAGCATTGATTTCACCGTTTGTCGTAATGGTAACATCGCCGGTGCCGTTGTTATTAACGTGTATGCCTTGTATGCCTCTGATGGTGGCATCTGCACCTGTGGTGATTTCGACGTTGCCGATCGTACTGCCTTTCGTCGTCTCGATATAAATACCCGCGAGCGCATTCGTTTGGGGAACATCAATGGTGCCGTACGCCCTAACGGTAACACCGCCGGTGCCGACTTGATTAACTTCGATGCCGGCTCCCGGCAGGCCCGTTGCCGAGGTCGTAAGGTTGCCGCGCGTTGTGATGGTCACATCGCCCGTTGTCACCGCATCCGTGGCGACATGAATGAGACGCCCGCTGGATGAGGTGAGGGTGCCGGTTGTCTCAACTATAACCGCGCCGGTTCCTTTCTGGTCAACGTAGATGCCATCGTTGTTATTGCCGCTATTGCCGGACGTAATGTCGTTTGCGGTGATACGTATTTCCCCCGTTGTATTTGCATGCGTTCCGATATGAATGCCTCTCCCGGTCGCGGAGATGGTTCCGCTGGACATGACGGTAACCGGGCCCGCGCCGTTTTGGCGAATTCGGATGCCGGAACTGCCATCACCGGCGGTGTCGGTCGAAGTGAGAGTTCCGTCTGTTGTGACGGTGACCGCGCCCGGTCCGTCTTGCGTGATGATGATGGGCGCGTGATGGCTGGTGATGTTGTTGCCGTTCGATAAATCGACATCAATTGCGCCGGTAGTTGATGTGGAATTGATTGTGAGCCATCCTCCTCTCGAAGAATTAAAACCGAAGGTGGCGTCTCCGATAACACTTATATTTTGGTTTGCCCGGCCCGTAATGCTTTGTTCTTGCTCGCCGCCGTTCGCATCCTCCGCACCGGTGCAAGTCCATTCCCCCGTCATCTCGATTTCGGTGCAAGTTCCCGCTTCAGCCGGCGGGGTTGTTGCCAGCAATGCGCCAAGCGCAAGCGCCGATGCGCCGGCCAAAAACGGCGCGAAGGAAACCAGGCCTTTTGAAGTTCTTCTAAGCCGTCCGCCCCGGATGAATTCGGAAGGGAACTTCCGCGTGAAAATGTTCACTTTGTTACGCTCCTTTGAAAAACACAACTCACGGAATCTCGAGAGTAATCTTGCCTTCTCGTTTGAGTCAAGCCTCGACAGGGGTCGTGGATTTGGATTCAAAAACCATCCGCGGTCTAACTTTTTCGTTCGTTGACCTGTTCGTCAATCTCGCCAAGTCTCTCTTGCAGTCGTCGCAGCGCTTCCTCGACGGCTTCGATTTCCGCGCGCAACGCCGCCATGCTTCTCGAGACGGATGCTTCCTGTTCATTGCTTGCACGCAACAGCACCTCAATCTGTTCGCGCGAGTCGTCCAAATGCGTTCCCAGACGTTCCAGGCTGCGCTCCAGCACCCGCGACAGTGCCGATGTTGTTTCGCGCAGTGATGTTTCTATTTCCTCGCCGCTTGCATGCAGCGACTTTTCCCACTCCCGCAACGCATCCTTGCGGCGTGCAACCATTTCCTCGAGCAAAAGCTTGTCTCCCCCCTCAAAATGCGTTGCCTCCATGACCGCGCTTGAAAACAGCAGCGCGCTTTCGCGAACTTCTCCCAGCCGGACAATCACCAGCACGCCAATCCAAACCAGCAACAAGGGCGCGGCCAATGCGAGCAATTCGACGGGCAGGGCGTCTCTCGCCGCGATCCCCCCGATGCCGTCCACGCCGTCAAGCAGATAAAACAAGCCCAGCCCGCTCCATAAAAGCGACAGCACCGCCGCGATGCGCACCACCGCGCGGTTCGTCAAAAGGGAATGTTGTCGTCTGTTCATCATTGTATTGCCAAGGACACAACATAGTCGGCTATTGCGAGACAAGATGTCAAACCCGGCGATTCAATTCCGAAAAGATGAATCATGCCGCGACAGCCATGATGCGCCGGACCGAGGATGCAGAAATCCTCGGCAGGTTCGCCTGCGCGCGCGAGTTTCGGGCGAATGCCCGCGTAATCGGGAGCAAGCGAATCTTCCGGCATGTCGTGCCAGTAACGTCGAACCGCCTTCTCAAAACTCGAAGCGCGCGCCGGGTCGACTTGGTAGTCGGGCGCATCCGTCCATTCCAAATCCGGCCCCAGGCGAACGCGGCCGTCCAGCGAACAGGTCACATGCGCGCCAAGAGAATGTTCCCCCGGCAGCGGATATATCAAACGTGAAAAGGGCGGAGCGGCGAAAGATTTCTTCAACACAAAATAATTTCCCTTGCCGAAATACAACGGCGGAATTTTTTCCCCGGGAAAGCCTTCCAGGGAATGTGCAAGCTTCTGCGCCCCCAAGCCCGCGCAATTAACCAGCAGGTTTGTGCGCAGTTGCATCGGCTGCGCGCCGCCGATCTCCAGCACCGCGCCGCCGTTTTCGCACAAGCGGCCCGACAGGCACGGGCTCGAAAACACAACCATGCCGCCGGACGATTGAACATCCGCGAACAGGCATAGCATCAACTCGCGGGAATCTATCATGCCGCTTGAAGGCGACAACAATGCCATGGAGCAAGTCAGCGACGGCTCCAATGCCTTCGCGGCTGCGCCGTCCATGCATTCAATGTCATCCATGCCGTTCTCCCCGGCACGGCGGCGAAGTGCATCCAGGCGTGCGTGCTCGTCGCCGTTCATTGCAACCACCATCTTGCCGCAGCGTTTATGCCGAACGCCCCGTGCGCGGCAATATTCGTACAAACGCTTGCGTCCCGCAACGCACATCCGCGCCTTTAAGCTTCCGGGAGCGTAATACAGTCCGGCATGAATCACTTCGCTGTTGCGCGACGACATTCCCGTGCCGAAAGAATCCGCTTCCTCCAGCACAAGAACCTCGCGTCCCCTCGCTCCCAACTCCGCCGCGACCGCCAAGCCGACAACGCCCGCGCCGATAACAACGCATTCAACTTTTTCCATTCGAGCGGCGCCCTAGCGGGTCGTGACCAGGCAATCTTGTCCGCGCAATTGAAACTGCACGCAAACCTCCACCGCTTCGCCGCGTTCGACAAAATAGCCGACGCGAAGGCGGTGCCAAATTCCTCTGTCGTCGAGGTCCGCTTCCTGAACAAAAAGCGCGCTTGAACCGACGATATCGGAAAATTTCGATGCTATTTGCGCAAGAACGGCCTCCGCATCCGCGTTTCTCGAAAACGCGGCCAACTGGACGACATAATCGCCCGAATCGACCGAATCGCTCGAATAGTTTGACTCCGGCAAAGGTGTTGCGGACGGCTCGGGCGCCGGTTCGACTTCTTGTTCGGGCGCGCTTTCTTCCGGTTCGCTCTCTTCCGACTCAATGGAGGCGATTGACGGTTCGACGGATTCCCCGGCGGAGTCGGACGGGGTTGCCGGTTCGGGAGAATCTTCGGCGGCGGGGGCGGCGGCGGGGGCGGCCGACGGTTCGATGGATTCCCCGCCGGCATCGGGAGAGGTCGCCGGCTTGGCGGGTTCTCCATCGGAGTCGGAAGCCGAAAAATTCGCCAACGGATCCTCGGCAACCAAACCCATCATCACCTCGTTCAAGCCGTCTTCATCGGAAACGGTGACATCCGCCGGAGTCAGCCGCTCGTAAATCAACTTGTCCTGATGGGCTATCTCCAAGCCTCCGGGCTCCTCGGGAGGACTCTTGATTTCTTCGGACGCGACAATCGGGGGTTCCGGCGCCTCGGCAATCAGCGGCACCTTCTCGTCTCCTGTGTCCCTGAAAAACAGGAAAAACCCTCCGACCACCACAATCAGAAACAAAAACAGCGTCAGAAGCAATCTTCGCCTCCGCAAGCGTTTCCTTCTCGGTCTCCCCATGGGAAGGGGCAGGGAATCTTTTTCGTATATCATCAGCGCATTTCCTCCGGAGCCTCAACCCCCAAAATACTCAAGCCGTTTGACAAAATCTGCGACACGCCTCGGATTAAGCCTACCCTGTCGAGCGTGGTTTCGCAATCCTCCGAATTAAGAAAGCGCAGGGACGGATTGCGCTTTCCCTCGCTCCATAAAATATGAAAAACCGAAGCCAGTTCGTAAAGATAAAAGGCTATGCGATGGGGCTCGTGCGCCCTGGCCGCGTTTTCCACGACATGGGGGAAGGCCGCCATTTGCTTGATTACATCAAGTTCCTTGGAATGCCTGAGTTTGGCAAAGTCGCGCGCCGCATCCTTGTTATGCAGTTCGGGCATCTCGTCCGCCGCGCGCAACACCGAGCAGGCGCGCGCATGGGCGTATTGCACATAGAAAACCGGATTGTCCTTCGACTGCTCCACGACTTTGGCGAAGTCAAAATCCAGCACCGCATCGTTCTTGCGGTACAGCATCATAAAGCGCGTGGCGTCACGGCCGGCTTCCTTCACCAATTCGCGCAAGGTCACGAAAGTTCCCGCGCGTTTCGACATTTTCACCACCTCGCCGCCGCGAAGCAGCCGAACCAGCTGGCAAACCTTGATATCCAGATAACCCTTTCCGTCGGTCATCGCTTTCACCGCCGCTTGCTGCCGCTTGATGTAACCGCCATGGTCCGCGCCCCACACGTCGATCATTTCGCTAAAGCCCCGCTCGAATTTATCGAAGTGGTAGGCAATGTCGTTAACGAAGTAAGTCGGCGAACCGTCCGCTTTCTTCAGTGCGCGGTCGGTGTCGTCGCCAAACGCCGTCGAGCGGAACAGCGTCTGTTCGCGCGGTTTCCAGTCCGAAACTTCCTTGCCCTTGGGAGGCTCCAGCACGCCTTCGTAGAGCAGGCCTTTCTTGTTTAGCCGTTTCAAAACCTGTTCAACGCCGCCGCGTTCGAGAACTTCGCGCTCGGAGGCAAAATATTCCTGCACGATGCCCAGTTCCCGCAGGTCTTCCTTGATCATCTTGAGCATTGATGCGACGGCGGTCTCGCGCACCGCAGGCAGCCATTCCGATTCGTCCTTCTCCAACAGGCTTTTGCCGTGTTCTTGCGCGAGCGCCTTGCCGACCGCGCACAGATACTCTCCCGGATACATATCCTCGGGGATTGCGCGGATGTCCTCGCCGAGTGCTTCGCGATAACGCAAAAACGCGGATCTTGCCAAAACATCCACCTGCAGGCCCGCATCATTAATGTAGTACTCGCGGCACACGTCAAAACCGCTCCATTCCAGCAAGTTCGCCAGCACATCACCAAAGACCGCGCCGCGAACATGCCCGATGTGCAAAGGCCCCGTCGGATTTGCGGAGACATATTCAACATTCACCTTCTTTCCCGATCCGGATGTGTTTTTGCCGTAGTTCCCGCCCGTTCGCAAAACCTCCGCCAACTCGGCGACGACGCTTTCGGGCTTCAGGGTGAAATTCACAAAGCCGGGCCGCGCGACTTCGACCTTTTCAAACGAACCGTCCTTGCGCATTTCCCGTGCAATCATTTCGGCTATTTCGAGGGGAGGCTTGCCCGCGGGTTTTGCCAGCATCAACGCCGCGTTGGTTGCAACATCGCCGTGCCCCTGCGCTTTCGGAACATCCACGCCCACGCCGGAGACGTCCGTCGGGGGCAGTTCTCCCGCCTTGCACAAGGCTTCCAGCGCCGCTAGGACCTTGTGGCGCAATCTCTCAAATAGGTGACCTGAACCGCTCATCCGTGCTATCATAGACGCAACCCTCCGAATTCGGCAATAAAATGACTCAACTCTCTCTTTCACAGCGTGCAGCGCAACATCTCAACCATCTCCGCCTCCAACGCGGCGACAGCGCCGTGTTGCGCGTATCCGTGCGCGGCGGCGGATGCTCGGGATTTCAATATGACTTTACGCTTGATGCCGCACCCAAGGAAGATGACACCGTTGTTGAGCGCGACGGCGCCAAACTTGTGGTCGATTCCATCTCGCTTGCGTTCATGACCGGCGCCGAGGTTGATTATGTCGAGGATCTCGTCGGCTCGGCGTTTCAAGTGAAAAACCCGCAGGCATCGGCGGCATGCAGTTGCGGCGTGTCCTTCTCGCTGTGAGATGAAACTCGCCGCCTGGAACGTTAACTCCATCAAGGCGCGTCTGCCCGTTGTGACCGAATGGTTGGCGGGTGCGCGCCCCGATGCGTTGTGCATGCAGGAGACCAAATGCACCGATGACGCTTTTCCGGTCGAGCCTTTCGAAAAAGCCGGCTACCAGGTGTTTTTCCACGGACAAAAAAGCTACAACGGCGTTGCGATTGCGGTGAAGATTCCCGCCGAGGACGTTCTTTACGGACTTCCGGGCGCCGATACCGAAACTTTCGGCGCGCGCTATATGGAACTCACTCTTTTTCCCGACGGCAGCGCGCCCGTGCGCGTCGCATCGATATATCTTCCCAACGGCAATCCGGTCTCGAGTGACAAATTCAAGCGCAAGCTCAAGTGGATGTCCCTGTTGCGCGAACGCGCCGCGGAGCTGCTGAAGGAAGAAGAGGCGTTTGTGCTCGGAGGCGACTTTAACATCATTCCCTCGCCCATGGACGCCAAGGACATTGCCGCTTGGAAGGAGGACGCCCTTTACCATCCCGAAGCGCTGTCACATTTTCGTGCGCTGACAAATCTCGGCATCCAGGACGCCTTCAGGGCCTGCTGGCAGGAGGGAGGGCGGTACAGTTTTTGGGACTACCAGGCGGGCGCGTGGAGAAAGGGGGATGGAATTCGCATCGACCACATGCTAGTCTCTCCCCAGGCTATGGATCGTCTCAGGACTTGTGATATTGATTCGGAGCCGCGCGGATGGGACAAGCCGTCCGACCATGCGCCCATTTGGGTCGAACTGAAATAATAATTAAAGGAGAAGTCGTATGAGTGATGTTAAAGAAGGCAGATGCCTGTGTGGCGCTGTGCGCTACAAGATTGATGCCGCACCCGAAGTTGTAGCGCATTGTCACTGCGGAGTGTGCCGACGCTCCGCCGGAGCGCCGGTGCAGACCTGGCTGGTTCTGCCGCGTTCGAACTTTCACGTTACCAAAGGCAAGATGAAGATTTACAACTCGTCTCCAAAAGGGGAACGGATGTTCTGCGGAGACTGCGGAACGCAGTTGGTTTTCCAAACCTCCGAGAATCCCGAAAAGCTCGATGTGAGCGTTTCGAGTCTTGATGATCCCGAGTCCATGGTTCCGACCTGCCATGTCGGCACGAACGGGCGACTCTCCTTTATGACTAGTCTGGGAGCGGATTTACAGGTGGCGTCCTAGGGGGATTGCCTCGGCGGGGTTTTTCGGCTAGACTGCTTCCAGCGGACAAGCGAGATTGGGGGAACACCTCTATAGCTTATGTCTCTGCGCGGTGCGGCAACCGTCGCGCCTCTCCGGGCGGTCGCGTTTTCGACAATCGAGTCGAGCGAGCCGCCTCTCACATAGAGTCAATCCATGGAGCGCGTAATTGCGATGATAACAGAAAAATACAAGCAGACGCAGACTTCATGTCTCCAGACTTCCGGCCCAAGAGGCCGTGCCGGTCTTATCGACCATTCGAATTACCACAAACGCGACTACGCATACACATTTATTGCGACGCACCGCTTGTGGTCCCATCTACCATACACGCGCTTGGCGCGTCACGGAGTAACCTCACATGGAAAAAAGAATCCTTATCGACGCGGGTCAACCCGAAGAAACCCGCGTTGTCGTATCGAGCGGAAACCATATCGATGAATTTTATTTCGAATCGAACCTCAAGAAACCTACACGCGGGAATATTTATCTTGCGAAGGTAGTGCGCATCGAGCCCTCGCTGCAGGCGGCATTTGTCTCCTACGGCAGGGACCGCCACGGCTTTTTGGCGTTCAACGACATTCATCCCGACTATTACCAGATCCCCCTTGCGGACCGCGAGGCGCTTCTAGCCGAACAGGCCGAGGCGGAAGCCGAAGCGAACGCGCGCGAACTTGAAGAGTTCGGCGAAACCGACGGTGCCGCGGAAGAAAACGCCGAAGCCGCCAAAAGCAACGGGAACGCCGAAGGCGATGAGAACGCCGAGGAAGCCGAAGGCGATCCTTCAATGAACGGGGAGGACAGCAACGGAATGTTCGCGGAGTCCGAAGAGACCGAAGAGACCGAAGAGTCGGAAGATTCCGAAGAGTCCGAAGAATCGGTCATGGACGAATCCAACGGCGAGGCGCATGAAGCGCGCGACTCCCGTTCACGCAGGGACGGCCGCCCGCGCCGCCGTCCGATGCAGCGTAAATATCATTTGCAGGAGGTCATCAAGAATCGGCAAATCCTCCTTGTGCAAGTCGTGAAGGAAGAGCGGGGCAGCAAGGGCGCCGCGTTGACGACCTACCTCTCCCTGGCGGGGCGCTATTGCGTGTTGATGCCGAACACGGAGCGCGGCAGCGGCATTTCGCGCAAAATCACCCACGGAGCCCAGCGAAAGAATCTGCGCTCGATTTTATCGACGTTTGAACTTCCCAAGGGGATGGGCCTGATTGTTCGAACGGCGGGCGCCAAGCGCACAAAGACGGAAATCCGGCGCGACTATGAATATCTGCTGCGTCTGTGGGAGAACATACGCGATCTCACTTTGAAGAGCGTCGCGCCTTCGGTCATTTACGAGGAGGGAGATCTCATCAAACGCTCCATTCGCGACTTGTACGGCAAGGGTGTGGGCGAGGTCATCGTTGAAGGCGAGGAGGGTTACAATGACGCCCGCGCCTTCATGCGCGTGCTTACTCCCAGCCACGTCAAGAATGTGCATCAATACAGGGACAAGGTTCCGCTGTTTCAAAAATACAATGTCGAGAACAGCCTGCTCGGGCTGTTGCAGCCTTCGGTTCGATTGAAGTCGGGCGGCTCGCTGGTGATTGAGCAGACCGAGGCGTTGACGGCGATCGATGTCAACTCCGGCAAAGCCACCCGGGAGCACAATATCGAAAGCACGGCGTTGAGGACCAACCTTGAGGCGACCGAGGAGGCCGCCCGGCAAATGCGCCTGCGCGATCTCTCCGGACTTATCGTCATCGATTACATCGATATGATAGAGAACAAGAACCGCCGCGCGGTGGAAAACAAGCTGAGGGATTGCTTGAAAACCGACAGGGCCCGCTACCAGATAGGATCGATAAGCGAGTTCGGTTTGTTGGAGTTGTCGCGCCAGCGCATGCGCACCGGCATACTTGAGGGAAGCTCGCAGACATGTCCGCACTGCCGCGGGCTGGGGAAGGTTCTATCCGTCGAGGCGGCGGCGCTGCGGTTGTTGCGGGCGCTTCGCGCCGAGGCGCTCTCAAAGCGCGGAGGCGACATCCTCGCCAATGCGCCGCGGCAGGTCGCGTTGTACATTCTCAACCACAAACGCGATTCGCTGGACGAGATTCATGAATTATTCGGCATGCGGGTGCGCGTTGAAGAAGCGAACGAAGCGCGCATGGATGACTTTGTCATCGAGCGTATGAACGGCAATGCCGGCAAGAAGAAGCGTTCGGATGCGGGAGAACTCTCCTACGGCGTCGACATGGAAGGGGCGGGCGCCTCCGACAAGAAGGAAGAAGGAGGTTCATCGAAGCGGCGCTCGAGACGTTCGCGCGGAGGCCGGGGCAAGTCGAAATCTTCCGAGAATGCCGAAGCCTCCGAAGCGCAAGACGGCGCATCGAAAAAGGAAGCAGAGTCATCGAAGGCGAAGCCGTCAAAGTCCGGACGTTCGCGAGGAAGCCGGGGGAACCGGCGCAAGCCGAAGTCTTCGGATTCATCGCAAGAGAGCGCAAAGGACGGATCGGGAGCTCCGGACACCCCGGGCGCCGGGGCGGAAGAGCCTCCTCAAGGCGCCGTTGGTTGAAACGAGTCCCAGGCCGAAACGTTTGCGGGAAAGAAACACGCCTGCGAGTCAATTCGAAACGAGGCTATCGATTCTTGCCCCCGCGGCGATGTCAGCCACTCTAAAAATTCTTCCGCCTTGTCCGAGACATGGCCGTGGCGCTCCCTGTCCACCAAGATCGCCGAATAGGGATTGAACAGCGCTTCGGATTCTTCCAGCAGCGCGACCAGATCGCCCCGGTTGCCGAACGACAGCCACGTGCCCCTGTCCGTGAGCGTATAAGCGCCCAGTTCCGAGGCGATGCTCAAGGTTGCGCCCATGCCTGCGCCGGTTTCGAGATACCATTCCTGTTCGCGCGCGCCCACCGATTCGCCGGCCCCGTCCCATAGCTCCCGTTCGCGCCTGTGTGTGCCGCTTTCGTCGCCGCGGGACAAAAATCTCGCCGCGCCGGTTTCTCCCGCACGTGCAATTCGAGACAATGCGGCAAACGCATCGTTTGAATTCATGGCGCCGGCGGGATCGTTGCGCGGCCCCACCAATGTGAAATAATTGAACATCACCGGACCGCGCGCCACGCCGAAACCTTCGGCGACAAATTTTTCTTCCGAAGCGGGGTGGTGCGCAAGCACCAAATCCGCATCGCCGTTTTGAGCGATTCGAAACGCCTGGCCGGTTCCCCGCGCGACAACCTTGACCTCGATTTCGCTTTCTTTGCGGAATTGTTCGAGCAGATAGGCGAGCAGGCCGGAGTTCTCGACCGAGGTTGTCGTTGCCAGCACGATGCTTTCGCGCGCGAGGGCGTTTGCTTCAAACGCCCCCAGCAGGACGCCCGCCGCAAGCATTCCCTTTAATGCGTTCACGAGTTGGACACCCAAATCCGCCGTCGGCGCTCTTCCACCAGCACGACCAGCGCATTGACGCCGAGAGAGACAACCAGCAGGATTATCCCCAGCGCCAGCGCCAGGGCGAGCTGTCCTTTGCTCGTCTCCAGTGCGATGGCGGTTGTCATGATGCGGGTGTGGTGGTTGATGTTTCCGCCGACAATCATGACGCCGCCGACTTCGGCGCTTGCGCGCCCCAAGCCTGCAAGCACGCTGGTTGCCAGCGAGAAACGCGCCTCCCAGAGCATTGTTTGCACGGCCCGGACGGGACCAACGCCAAAAGATAACAATTGTTCTCGATAATTTTCCCAAAGTTCGGTGATGTCTCTGCGCGTTAGTGCTGCTATAATGGGGAAAATAAGAAACACTTGGACGAGAATCATTGCCGCGGGCGTATAAAGCCATCCGAGCACGCCCAAAGGACCCGAGCGTGATAGAGCGATATAAACAATCAACCCCGCGACCACAGGAGGAAATCCCATCGCCGCGTTTAGCAAGACGATTACGACCCGCCGTCCGGGAAAGCGCACGAACACGAGCAGCGCGCCAAAAGGCATCGCGAGAGCCATTGCGATTGCAACGGCGGTCAGGTTCACATAGAAGGATAACAGCAGAATCTCGATTAGGTCGCTGTCGCCCGAAACAATCAGGTGCAGCGCCGAGGCGAAGGCGTCAATAAGCAGGTCCATGAGAGCAACCCTACAAAAAGTTTCGACACAAAGGAAGCAGGCAAATTGCACCGCTCCCGCGGGCGCGGTGCGCCGAAGCGCGTCCATCCTTCCCCTCGAGTGCACGGATGTCTGTTATCAAACCAACGGGCGGACGCTTCTTGAGAATGTCAACTTTCGCCTTGAGCACGGCAAGCGCACGGTTGTGCTCGGCGCGAACGGCGCGGGCAAATCGCTGCTGCTTCGAATCGTTCACGGATTGCTCCGTCCCTCTCGAGGCTCTCTTCGCTGGCGCGGACCCGGCGCAGGACAAGATCATCCCCCGCTTTCCCGGGAATCGATTCCCAAAGATGCGCAACTGCGATTTCAGGCGATGGTGTTTCAACGGCCCGTGATGATGAGAAGGTCCGTGCGCGCCAACATCCTCTATCCGCTCACCCTCCACGGACTTTCCAAGCATGATGCCAACGAACGCGCCGATGTCGCCCTTGATCTTGCCAATCTCTCCGAACATGCGGAACGTCCTGCAACGTTGCTGTCGGGAGGCGAGCAACAGAGGCTTGCGATGGCGCGCGCCTGGGTGTTGCGCCCCGAGCTTCTTCTTTTGGACGAGCCCGCCGCCAATCTTGATCCTGCCGCTACCAAGCAACTTGAGGAAATGATACTCTCTATGCATGATGAAGGTGTTAAGATAGTCATGAGCACGCATGACATCGCACAGGCGAAACGTCTTGCCGGCGAGATATTATTTTTACATCGTGGTAAGATGGTCGAGCAATCCGATGCGGAATTGTTTTTCCATCGGCCGAAAACTCAACAAGGGCAAAACTTTTTGTCCGATCAACCCGACCCGTAGATTCGTAAATTTAAAGAAAGGTAAAACTATGAGTGATGCGAACAAAGACATTATTGAACGTCTCAAGGCGTTCCCGACGGGAACGCTCTGCAATGCCGACCCAAAAGCGCGCGCGATGGATGCGTCAATCAAGCAGCTCTATCCGGAGGCGAAGGTCGCAGGCTATGCCGCAACCGTGAAGATCGGTTACGCAGAAAACGGAGGCATCCACCGTGCCGCGCACAAGATTCAATCCGGCGAAGTTCTTGTGGTGGACGCCGGGGGCAGCCGCGACTTCGGGCACTTCGGCGACCTGCTTGCAACTTGCTGCCAGACGCGGGGTGCTACGGGCGTTGTGATTGACGGATCCGTTCGCGATACCGTCGAGTTGAAGAAGATGAAATTTCCGGTTTTTGCAACCGGCACGAATCCGACCCGGGCGTCCCGAAACGAGTCCGGCGAGATTGATACCGAGATTAAGGTCGGGGGAGTATCGGTTCGTCCGGGCGATATTATTGTCGGTGACGAGGACGGAGTCATTGTCATTCCGGCCGATATCGCCGAACGCCTCTATCAAGCGGCGGTTGAGGTTGATAACAAAGAAGAAGAAATGCGCGCGCAGATTTTGAAGGGCGGCACGACTTTCGAACTGTTCGGGATGGGTTGATGCGTGCGGAGCGCGCTTTGGACGATAAAGCTTGTTTGAGAAAATAAGCATGGCGGCCCGGGGAATTTTTCAGGCGTTCCGGACGGCGCCGGGAAGCATTCCAAAGCATAGGAAGACAAGAAGCCGGAAACAGCAATAAAGTTCTCCCGCATGCCCGTTTGCACGGAGCCGTTCATAACTCTCGGCGGCGGAGGTTGGCGGTTGATGTTTGGACTATAAGGGTTGCTCTCAATGCTTGACCAGTTAATCATTATCTCCGGTGCAACATTGGTGGCGTTTTTATGGGGGTCCAATTTTGTCGTTATTAATGAATTGATTGCCTATGTCGGTCCGTTAAATATCGTTGCCGTTCAGTTTCTCGCTTGCTGGCCGTTTCTGTTTTTTGTCGCCCGGCCCGACAATCTCCGTCTCGTTATCTGGTGGGGTTTGACGACGGGCGCTCTTCAGTACGGATTTCAGAATTTAGGATTGGCCCAGGGAATATCTCCCGGAATTGCATCGGTTCTCTTACAGCTTCAAGCGTTTTTTACCCCGGTGTTTCTTTCACTTTTTTTCAAAGAGCGGCTGTCGCCGTTTTTGGTAATGGCCTTGGGCGTGGGTCTTTTCGGCGTGTTTATCCTGTCGTCCGCCAAGGGGGGAGGGGAACAGACGTATATTTCCGCCGTCGTCCTTCTTGTGTTGGCGTCCATATCCTGGGCATTGGGAAATCTGGCCATTGAAAAGATGCAACGCGACGATGTAAATCGCTCCATGTTCTCCGTCATCGTTTATGCCGGAGCTATCTTGAGCATTCCCATGACGCTCTGGGCCAGTTTTGAAGACGGGCTGATAACCGACAGGTTGTCCGTTCTGTCCTTTGACCAATATGTTTATCCGGCTTTTCTTTTTTTCTTTGTGTTGATCGCGTTTTTTGGCGGTTATCAGATTTGGAACTTGCTGATCAAACATTACGGCGGCGGACGAATCGTGCGCTATAGCCTGCTCGTGCCCGTGTTCGGATTAGCGGTATCGCAAGTCGTATACGGCGGTCATCTGTCACTCGGCCAAGGCGCGGGCGTGGGTCTAATTCTTTTGTCTCTGGTTCTGTATAGGTTTTTGGAGGCCAGGAAAATATAAGGCGGGTGATGAGACACACCGGAGCAAGGAACGCAGCCCCTTGCAGATGCACCCCATCACCTGTTTTCAATATATTACAAAGGCAGAGGCTTGTTGGTCGTGCCTTGATTGTTGGCCGGTTGTTTCAATTCTCCGGATTCAAAGATGCTCCCTTTGCGTAACCCCTTGGAGTTGCTAGGAGAGTTTGGGAGGCTTTGAGAATTTAACTGTGATATTTTTACCACATAAAAAGGGTAAAATTACGATTCAGGTGATTTTTCCCTGAATTTTGGCGGGTATTTAAAGTAGAGTGCTTGCAGCGGCGTGTTGTAAAAACCACAATCAACGAGATTGAGCAACAGAGTGCTAAGAGGGTCCAAATGAAAAAATCACTGCTTGGAACAACCGCCTTCGTGGTTGCCTCTGCGGTCGCTTCGGGAGCCTCCGCGCAATCCCTTGATGACCGCATTCGCACCCTTGAGGAGGCCATGTTGATGGGCTCTCCCAACAACGGTTTTGACGTGGTTGTTAGCGGTTACGCCCAAGGCGGCGTGTTCGTCCAAGACACTGATCCGGACACCATCGGAGAAGTTATCGGGTACGCAGATGCGACGGGCATGGAGGATTATGCCAAATTTGGCGTCAAAATGGGCGGGGCGGAGGTGCGGTTCAGTGCAAACACGTGGATTTATGACAGAAAACTCCGGCTCGGCGGACGCGTGGAACTCTCCGGCTTTACCACCCGCGACCAGGTCGATGAAACCTACATCTGGCTGCAAAGCAAGTTCGGCCGTTTGATTTTCGGTGCCGATGACGATGTATACAACAAGATGCATTATTCGGTTCCGTTTCCGTCGTTGAACGGCGTCGACTCGCCGAATTACCGCTACACCGTGGCAACCGCGGTTCGTCCGGGCACGAACTCCTCTCTTGCCGGTGATGCAAACAAGGTTAGTTATTTCACGCCGCGCATGTCCGGCTTTCAATTTGGCATTTCATACACGCCGCACAACGGAAACCGCAACGGGGAGCAGAATGGTTTCGGAGCGTACGACCTCAACAACGTGTCCCTCGAGAATGTCCTTGGTGTGGGGACCACTTTCCGGGGCCAGTTTAGCGGCTTTTGGATCGGAGCTTCCGCCGGTTGGCAAAGCGGAGACAGTAACATCACCCACGATCCCGACGGTCCCGACGGCGTATCCTATTTCCCTCCAGGCGCAACGGGAATTCTCAATGAAAACAGGCCTCCGGTCGCCATCCAAACCAATCCGAGCAACTTGCATTTCGGTGGCAGCATCTCCAAGGGCAGTTGGAAGATTGGCGGGGCTTACGCCGTCTACGAAGGCCATGGCAGCCCTCTTTCGGTCAACTTAGGCAGGCCGTTTTCCCCCACAAACCCGACCCTCGTGGATAATTACATAGACATCTCGGATCGAGTCAGGCAGATCGTTTGGTCCATCGGTGTGGCATATTCCACGGGCCCTTGGACTTTGGGTGTCGGCTATCTCCAGAGCGAGGGGGAAGGGCGCTATGAGAGACCAAGCGCGGATGGCGGGCTAATCTTCGATACCCGCCTCACGCTCAAGGAGGCCTCTCCCAAGACCACGGTTTTCGGGTTCGGCGCATCATACGAACTGGCAACCGGTATGACCATTGCCGTGGATTTCGCCGCCACCGAGGACGACAACGGATTTTCGGGTGACGACAAAGCCGTGGTCGAATCGGTTGGCGGAGGTCTCATCATAGGCATCAATTTCTAACCCGGCGCAAAGCTTTCTCGGACGCTATTACCTGTCGGCGTCCGACCAAAACCCCCGCCCGAGTCGCTTCGGGCGGGGGTTTCTTTTGTGATATTTTTGCCACTCGAGAATGATAAAATTAATTTCTTGGTGGCTTTTCCTAACGATTTTTCTTGGATTTTAGGGAAGAGTTGAGCATTGTAGGTCTAGTGGTTTTCCTGCCACACGCACAGTATCAACCAGCAGGGAGGATGTGGAACATGAAGAAATATTTGTTAGGAACGACCGCTTTTGCGGCCGCCTCCGTGGCCGCTACGGGAGCAATGGCGCAGTCCTTGGAGGACCGCATTCGCACCCTTGAGGAGTCCATGCTGATGGGTTCTCCCGGTTCCGGCTTTGATGTCAGCGTGTCGGGCTCCGCGCACGGCGGGGTCTTCTTCCTGGATATTGACCACGAGGCCGGCACGGATCAGGACTACGCCAACGTTGATGTCAAAGTTGGTTCGACGGAGGTCCACTTCACCGCAACAGGACATCTCGATAATGGAATCGAAGTCGGTGGTCGTGTGGAACTTGAAGGTTTTACGACCGGCGATCAGATTGATGAAACCTACATCTGGACGGAAGGCGGCTTCGGTCGCATGGTCATCGGCGCCGAAAACGGACCTTCGTACCTGATGCATTACTCGGCTCCTTGGTATGCCGGCGTCAACGGTGTTGACTCTCCGAACTACCGTTACACGGTAGCGCAAGCGGCCCGCACCAACACGCAAACCTTGATAGCTTCGGATGCAAACAAAATCACCTACTTCACTCCGCGTTTTTCGGGCTTCCAGTTCGGCCTCTCCTTCACGCCGGACAACTCCGACCGTAATGGCGAGCAGAACGGCTGGGGAAGCGCGTATGACCGCAGCAGCGGCACAGCCGTGGAAAACATCGTTGCCCTGGCGGGTAATTTCTCCCGTGACTTCGGAAGTGTCTCATTCGGTGCTTCCGCCGGTTGGGAGAGTGGTTCTAGCTCTGTAGTTGGAGACTTCGACGGCGACGACAGTACGCCGGATACGGGCGTCGAGGAAGACCCTGTCAACTGGCACATCGGCAGTGAAGTCTCCAAAGGCGGTTTCACGCTCGGTGGTGCATATTATCGGGCCGAAGGGTTCAATCAGAGCGATGGTTCGGTCAGTATCCTGTCGCTAAGCAATTATGGTGATGGCGTTGCCTTCGATCTGGGAGGGGAAAGACTCCTCCTTGCCGGCTCTGCAGACAGCCAGATTAGAGTCACTGATTACCATCCGACCGCTACTGCATACGATGTGTCCAAAGATATCGAACAAATTGCTTGGGCGGTTGGGGCTTCCTACGGTGCAGGCCCTTGGAACATCGGAATCGCATATCTCCAGTCTGAATGGAAACTTTCGGTTCTCAATTCTAATGCCGCCGGTGAGACTTCGGTCGTTGGAATTGGCGCTTCTTACCAAGCCGCCCCCGGTGTGCTTGTTGCCACAGACATGGGGTTCTACAAAGACAATACCCATTTGAATAATGTCGGCTCTGACTTTGAGGCCTTTGGTGCCGGTCTCATCCTGGGCATTTCTTTCTAACCTAACACCAAACCCGGACGCTATTACCTGTCGGCGTCCGACCAAAACCCCCGCCCGAGTCGCTTCGGGCGGGGGTTTCTTTTGTGATATTTGCACTACTCGAAAATGACAAAATTTAATTTCTCGATGATTTTTTTCGAATTTTAGGGAAGAGTTGAGTATTGTAGAATTGCGATTCTCCCGTGGCACGCGGGGTTGTTAACCAGAATCAAATCCGGATGCCTTCACCATGAACTCTCTTTTCGTTTATTTTTTAATAACGGTTTTTATCATCAATATATCCCCCGGGCCGGCGATGATGTTTGTCCTTCAACAATCCCAACGCAATGGCGTGCGCATGGGATTGCTCGCCGCATTCGGGATCG
>JAPOUU010000014.1 GCA_026708505.1 Hyphomicrobiales bacterium
TCGAATCCAAACGGAATCGTTCACTGAAAAGCGCGACGCCTCCCGAGCGGACGGCGCCTTCGATGGTATTAACAAGCATGCGCGAGCTTGTGTTGCGAAGGGCGCGCTTGCCGCATTCGGCATAGTCGTGGCGGACGGCGGAGGGAGCGCCGGTGTTCTCGAGGGTTGTTTCAAAAGTCGGACGGGCGTCGTCTTCTCCGGGATGCGTGCATCCAAGCACGCCGCCCCACAAGCGTTCGAGCTGCTGGGCCGAGTGTACGAAGAGGGGCTCGTCCGCCTCCGAAGACGAGGACAGGCCGGCAACAGACAACAGCAGGAACGTTCCTGCAGGCAACAAGAGCGCCCGCAGGATCGTGGCGCCCTTTCCAATTGTTTTAACCGGTCTGAAATTCAAAAACATGATACCCCGCTGTGCTCACCACTAATCCCCTGAAATACTCGGGAGGGATGATAACACATTAAAGTGATTACACGCTTGATTTTGGAAAATTTTTCTTAAAATTCTGCGATTTCCGTCTGGTTTTCCATCCGATTTATCAATTCGGAAAAGTTTACTCCGTGTCAAGAAGGTTTGAAAATTGTGATCAGGGTTTGCTCCCCAATCTTCTTCCTTAAGGCGCTGATAAAAAACGGAGTGATATACCTGTTGTCACAAAGCCCCGATACAATTTGCATGATGGCAGGGCATGACAGCCCGAATCTACACGCCAAGTTCGCCGCCAAGCGCACGCTCGTAAAGACGCGCAAAATCCTCGCTATCGACAGGAACGGGATTGGTCGCGTTTGCCGGATCCGCCTGCGCCATGTGCGACATTATTTTGATGGACTCCCCCTTCACGCCGAGCGCGGCTAAATCATGCGGGATGGAAATCTTCTCGCGCAGACGCAGGAGCCATTCGAAGAATCCGTCAAAACCGCCTTCAATGCCGAGATAGTCACTCAGAGCCGTGATCCGCTTCTCGATGGCGGGGCGGTTCCACACCAGCACATAAGGCATGACGACGCCGTTGGTCAGGCCGTGATGCGTTCCGAACAGGCCCGAGCACGGATGGCTCATGGCATGCATGGCGCCGAGGCCCTTTTGAAACGCGACCGCTCCCATGAGCGATGCGGACATCATGTAGGCGCGCGCCTCGATGTCCTCTCCGTTGGTAACGGCGCGCTCAAGCCAGTCGTGAACAAGGCGGATGCCTTCGAGGGCGATGCCCTCGGCGAGCGGATGGAACACACGGCTGCAATAGGCCTCGAGATTGTGGGAAAGGGCGTCCATTCCCGTTGCGGCGGTGATGCTCGCAGGCAGGCCGAGCGTAAGCTCGGCATCGGCGATTACGCAACACGGCATTATTTTCGGATGAAAGATAATCTTTTTGGTGTGGTCGCTCGCGTCCGTGAGCACACCGGCACGCCCGACTTCCGATCCTGTTCCCGCGGTCGTGGGTATTGCAATCACCGGTGCGATGGCATCGGCGTCGGCGCGCCGCCACCAATCCTCCCGGTCTTCAAAGTCCCAGACCGGGCGCGTCTGCGCATGCATGAACGCAATCAGTTTGCCGACATCCAGGGCGCTGCCGCCTCCCATTGCGAGAACGCCGTCATGCTTGCCGGAGCGATACGCCTCGATGCCCGCATCCAAATCCTCCAGTATCGGATTGCCGTGTATGCTCGAGAACATCGCACAGGACATGCCCGCATCTTTCAGGCACGCGTGAACATCTTGCGCCATCTGCATCTTTTCGAGCGCCGGGTCGATGGCAACGAGGGGGCGTTGAATGCCGTGCGCCTTGCAGGCATCCGCCAGTTCGCGCAGGCGTCCGGCGCCAAAGCGAACCTCCGTGGGAAAACTCCATTGTGATTGCAGGGAAAGATAATCATCCAGTTTCATCGTTGTTGTTCCTTTACTTGTGACATGCCCCTCATGTTTGTTCGAAACCACGCTGCAATTGCCAGGAGAGAATTTCGCGCGAGCGGTTTTCCTCAAAGTGTGCGTTGGCGAGGTAAAATTCAACCACGTCGTCGCCGAGAGCCCCGCGCATCACCTTCGATCCGTCCAGCGCATCCATTGCCTCCTGCAGCGAAGCGGGCAGGCAAGGGGAGCCCGGGTCGCAAACCTCTCCTTCGGGAGGAAGTTCCAGTTTTTGTTCAACGCCGTGCAAACCCGCGATGATTATCGCCGCATAAGCCAGATAGGGGTTCATGTCCGCGCCGCCCCATTCCCACTCCACGAGGGTTTGTTCCATGACCCGCAATCCCGCGGCGGGGTCGTCCCGCTCCCATGTCCGCTTGCAAAACTTCCGGCCCCGCGCGCCGAGCCGCCGGTAGGAATTCGCGAACGGTGCAAAGAACAGGCACATCTCCCGCGCCAGCGCCAATTGTCCGGCAAGAAAGGATTGCCGCATCTCCGGATCATCCGCCGACAGCGTCGAGGCAAGGATGCAGCCGCTCGAAGGAAACGCATCGTTCCAGTTTGCCATGAAGGTTGCCGAACGGTCGTGCAGCGCCGCCAGTTCCTTCATGCCGTGCTTGAGAAGAACGAGATGCTCCGCCGATTCCATCGGCGCGCTTCCGGCGAGTTTGATTTCATGTTGCGCGCTTTCGAACAAACTTGCGGTTGAGACCACCGGCACGTCCGCCGCCGACATGTGCGTGCGGACGGCACGCAGCAGGCTTTCCTGCCGGCTTCCCTCCCAGATGCCGTGCGTGGATGCACGCACGCCTTCGCGCAGCAGGTCGCGATACTCTTTGGACCGGGCGTTGTTGTAATTGTCCTCAAAAAGATAACACTGCAATCGCGCCGCAAACTTCGGCCACGGTCCGTACTGCCGAAGCCGCAACTGTTGCCGTTGCAATATATGACGCGGCGCGGAAGTTACCGGGTTGTTTTGCTCGTCGTATATGTCGCACGGCACCAAAGCGGTCGCCGGAAGCCACGGAAGAATGCGCGCGCTCTTTACGTCCGGATGCAAAAACAGTGCGTGCTTGTTCTCCATCGCCGGAGACAGCAAATCTCCCCGGACGCGCCATTTGTCCGCGCCTGCGAAATGTTCGGCGGCGACACGTTCGCCGACCAAGCGCCCGTGAACATCCGGCACGCACAAAATCACGCTGTCGACTTCACGCGCGTTGATCTTGTGCTCCAAAGAGGATTTCCCGTTTTTCATCATGCGTATGTTATCATAAACGGGGACATCGCATGGAGATATTACTATGACCGGATTGCTTGCAGGCTTGGTTGCGCTGGCACTTGTACTGCTGTTGGCGCGCATCGTCGTCGCGATGTCTCCCGGAACTTTGCTGCAAACCATGCGGGTGTCCGCGGGAGCCTTGCTGCTCGCGCTTGCGGGGCTGCTCCTTTATGTCCGGAAGTTCGGCTGGGCGCTTTTTGTCGGCGGCAACGCCTTCTCGCTGCTGCGCTCCCGCCGGGCGCGTTCGCAACGGCAGTTCCGCCGCGCCGCGCCCAAAATGAGTCGCGAAGAGGCTTTCCGGGTTTTGGACCTGGAGCCGAACGCGAGCGCTAAGGAAATACGCTCGGCGCATCGGCGTCTGATATCGAAGCTCCATCCCGACAAGGGCGGCGGCGATTATCTTGCGAGCAAGATTAACGAGGCGCGTGACACGCTGCTGGGAGAGTAGTTCCCGGTCAAGTTTGGAGGTGGTAGTTGTAGCGGCCCTCCTTGACTTCGACGCGTCCGTCGTTGTGGAGATGGAAGAAAACCTGATAGGAGAGATTGGACTCGCGCATATCGACGGGGATGGTCTCGAGAGTGTCCGGGCTCGAGACCGCGCGGGGCTCCATGTTGCAACGCATGGAGACGGCAAGCGTATTGTCGTCTTCGCGGCGCACATCGAAGCGGGTCGCCGTGTTTCCCGCAATGCCCGTGTTGCCCTCGAATCCGATGGGCGGACGGATGGGCGCGTATTTGCCATCTCTCGCAACGGTAAGGATTCCGTGGGTGTCCGCCGTTGAGGCTTGCGTGAGCAGAGAGGAGAGTCGATGCATTTGCGTTTTGTCGCCGTTGCACAAATCGCCGAGTCGTTCGGTAACGTGGTCAAGCCGTTTGCCTTGATCTTCTTCGGGAATGTTTTTCAGTTCTTCGGTGACATGGCGCATTCCGAATTTCCCGTCGATGTGCAATTCTTCGCGATCAAAGTCAACGGCAAACTGCGAATCTACCGACTCGTTGCCGGAGCGGCGCGATTCTTGTTGTTCGCGCACATCATTGAGTCCGGTTTCAATCTTTTGCAATTCGCTCGGCGTAAATCCCTTGTAGCCGATGGCGACGCGCTGGGAGCCGAACTCGCCGAGCGCGTCAATGGTCTCCCGGCGCGTTTGCTCGTTCGCCTGGGGTTTCGGATTTTTAACGGTGTAGCCGCGACCCTTTAGTTCGGAATCGACGCTTTCGCGCAACTGCGCAAGCTTGTCGCCGGTGCGCTGCAACCCGTTCGCTACGCGTTGTTCGCCGGCATTCGCGCTTTCGCCGGATCCCCGCTGGCGCAGCGCATCTTCATAGCCGCCCATCAGTTTTCCCAGGCGCTGCTGCATGCGGTAGAGCTGGTGGTCCGGCAGCGATCCGAGAGATTCCTTCATCGCTTTTTGGTATTCACCCTCAAACTCCGCCTGGCTTTCGTTGTCCTTGCAACCGGCGGCGAGATAAAGATGCTCGAGTAATTCTTTCGGACGCGGGCGGCTTGCCCCCAATTCGTTCAGGGTGTTGGCGACATGCGCCTGCGCGCTGCCGGATGCGTAACCGAACTCTTTCTTCGCGGGAACCAACTCGGTCTGGCCTTCGTTTCCGCGCAGGCGTTCAAAGAGCATTTTCAATCCGTTTTTGAACGCCAGCCACTTCACGCTTCTCGGTTGCGGGGGCGCTTCCTGCCGGACGCTTCTGCCGACGAAATTTCCTTCGGTTTTTTCCGTATTGGCGAGAGATGCTTGTGAAAGGGCGGTGGCTTGTTGTGCGTTATTGGTTTGAACTCCTTCAAGGGGCATGGCGGTTTCTCCTGGGTTTGTGGGTTTCGGTTAAGTGTTTGTCGGGTGAAGTTCGCAAAAGCGATCGAAGTGGGTGATGCGGAGCAGTTCGATGATATCCTCGGAACAGTTAAGGAATCGTAAGGATTGTTTCTGTTTTTGTGCGTGCTCGAGACATGTGAAAAAAGCCTTCAGTCCGCCGCTGTTTAGATAGGTGACCCGCTTCATGTCGAAGGCGATGACATCGCCGTCGGCCGATGTCCGCATCGCCTGCCGGAACATCGCTTCAATGCCGGATGCGCCTTCGGTATCGAGGCTTCCGGAGAGTGTCAGGATGCTTTCGTTCATGATGCCTGCGGTTTGGCCGAGAGGATGGGGCGGATGAGAAAGAGCCGGACGAACTCGCGCGTGCTTGTGGACTCGCTTCTAAATGCGCTGCCGAGGATCGGGATGTCTCCGAGCAGCGGAACCTTGGTTGCGCCGGACGTCTCCGTGCGGTGAACTTGTCCGCCGATGAGGAGGCTTTTGCCGTGTTCGACGATGGCCTGCGTGTTAATGGTGTTTTCGCGCACGGTCGGAAGTCCCATGATTTGCTGGTCCGGGTTGTTTTCAATCGCGCCGTCCTGGATGGCAATAATCATCTGGATGGAGTCGTTGCCGTTTTCGCCTTCAATGACATGGGGAGTAACCCGCAGGCGCGTCGAGACGGTGACCGGATAAAGGGATGCGTCCTGATGGGCGGTGACGGGCAGGAAGAACCGCTCGGAGGAGTCGATGACCGCCTCAAGGTTATCGAGCGTGAGCACCGAGGGCAGCGAGAGGATGCGGCTTTCCCCCGAGCTCTCGAGGGCGCGGATTTTTGCGATTAAACCGGAGAGCCCGCCGGTGATGGCGTTTTCCAAAATGCCGCGCCCCAAACTCAAGGCGATTGCGCCGGAGTCGGTAAGGGAGTCGCCGGGAGACCCGAAACCGAAAGCGTTGCCGGCATTGCTGTAGGACCAGTCGATGCCGAGTTCGTTGATGCGGTTTTTTGCAACATCAACGATGATGGCGCTGATTTCCACGGTCCTGCCGGCCTCGTCGAGACCCTCGACCATCTGGCGGTAATGCTCGTAAAGGCCGAGGTCGTCGTGGATGACGACGGCGTTTTGGCGGACATCGGCGATGATCGTCGGACCTTTCGAGACGACTTGGGCGTTCGGAACCGCTGCGGCGGGTGCGGCGGCCGGCGCGACCGCATCAAGCATCTTCTGCTTTAACTCTTCTTTCGTGGGAGCGCCTTCCAACGGCAAAAACACTTTGTCGGGCGTTGCGGGCGCGTTTGCCGGCGTTGCCGTCGTCGAAGTTCCGTTGGCGACCAGTTCTTTCAACAGCGTCACGACTCCGGGGATGGTGAAGGAGGAGCCGTCGCTGAGGGTGTAGCTTTTGTCTTCCGCCCATGAGTTGCGCAGGCGGAACAGCATGACGCCTTCGCTTGAAACCCCTTTGTTGGAATCGGGAATGACACCGGTTCCTTCCTGTGCGGCATATTCCCGGTAGAGGATTTTCAGCGCATCGATCCAGGCTTGCGGACCCGATGTTTCCAACTCAAGTGTTTCGATATCCGCCGCGAACGGGAGTTTGTTTCCGCTTAGGGGCCTGTTGGCGAGGATGAGGTTGCGGAAGCCTTCGAGTCCGAAGCGTGTCGCAAAGACGAAGCGCTCGGTTCGGCGATTGTTTTGTGCAGACACTTCGATCTTTTCACCGTCATAGAGCCAGTCAAGGCCGTGATCTTGCGCGATTTGATCGAGGAAGGCGCGGGCGTCCGGGGCCTGATAAACGCCTTCGATGGTTTGTTCCGGCAAATTCACGGCCACGACCGGAATATCAAGGGCGAGGGAAACATCCTGAAACACTTCATATAAAGGCTGTTGGCGCGCCTCATAGTAGATTTCCTGTTCGGGAAGCGTTGCATGCACGGGCGCCGTTGCCGTCCATGCGAGAACAAACGCGGCGGCTGCCGGGAAAAATTTGCCGAAGATTTTCATGCTTACTGCCTCATGGTGACCATTTCATCGATTTCCTCTTCTTCCGCGCGCTGCCTCTCCCTGCGCGTGCGCGACTGTTCCGTGTCTTTGAGTTCTTCCATTTTGACGCCGTCGCGCCGAAGTTTTTGCAATCCGGCAAGCGCGTCGTTTTCGGCGTCTTCGGCACGGGCAACGGCCGCGCGGGATTCTTCCAGCCGCGACTTCAATGCCGCCAACTCGCGTTTGCCCTTGGCTTCCATGCCTCGAACGCGGTCCACATCTTCGCGTTTGACCAGCGCATCAACCACTTCCGCCCATGCCCGGGACGTTTCCGTTTGCAACGCGGTTTGGCGCTCTTCGAATTCGCGCCGAAGTTCTTGTTCCTTGTTGCGCGCCTCAACGGTTTCGCGCTTGCGTGCGGACAAAAGGGCAAGCGCGCGGTTTTCCCGCAAGTCCCGAATATTCAAAAGGCGTTTGATGATCGCTTCCATCATGAAGCCACCAGTTCGCGCAGCCGCTCAAGGCTTTCCTCGAAGGAAGCGCTCTCGTTGGATTTCTGGCAAAGGAATGCGTTGATTTTATCGAATTTTTCAACGGCTTCATCGGTTGTTTTGTCCTCGCCCGCGCGGTATTCGCCGATGCGCAGGAGAAGTTCAACCTCCTTGTGCGCGGCGATGAGAGAGCGGATTCGTCCGGCATCTTCGTTGTGCCGTGACTCGGCTATGGCGCCCATGACGCGGCTTACGCTTGCGGAAACATCAATGGCCGGATAATGGTTTGCGGCGGCAAGGTCCCGGGAGAGAACGATGTGCCCGTCGAGAATGGAGCGCGTTTCATCGGCAATGGGTTCGCTCATGTCGTCGCCTTCGACCAGAACCGTGTAAAACGCCGTGATGGAGCCGGCCGATCCCATGCCTGCACGTTCCATGAGTTGCGGAAGCGCCGCGAAGACGGACGGGGGAAATCCCCGCCGCGTTGGAGGCTCGCCGGCCGCAAGGCCGATTTCTCGAAGCGCACGGGCGAAACGCGTGACCGAGTCCATGAGCAGCAAAACTTTTCGTCCCCGGTCGCGAAAATATTCGGCGATTGCGGTAGCGACATAGGCCGCCCTGGCCCGCTCCATCGGCGGACGGTCGGAAGTCGAGACGATGACGACGGATTTTGCGAGACCTTCGTCTCCGAGGTTTTGCTCGATGAATTCGCGCACTTCACGCCCGCGTTCTCCGATGAGGGCGATGATGCACACGTCCGCGTTTGCACCGCGCGTCAGGGACGAGAGCAGGGTGCTTTTGCCGACGCCCGCGGCCGCGAAGATGCCGATGCGCTGCCCCTCGCCGCAGGTGAGGGTCGAGTCGATGGCGCGAACGCCCGTGGGCATGATGTTTTTGATTGTCTGGCGTTGAAGCGGCGGGGGAGCGTTTTGATGGATGGGGATGGATTGTTCGGAGACGAGCGGACCCTTCGTTTCGGTGTCGATGGGCTTGCCCATGCCGTTGAGGACTCGTCCGAGCAGCGCGTCTCCGACCTGGATTTCTTGGGAACGTCCGGTCGGATTGACTTCGGTCTGGGAGGAGAGTCCGAGCAGGTCGCCGTAAAGCGTGAGGATTGCGGCATCGCCTTCGAAGCCGACGACTTCGGCCTCGGAAAGCAGTGCGCCGTCCGGCGCCCGCATAGCGCAGATTTCCCCGATGCGCACGTTCGGGACGTGCGCCTTTGCGAGGGTGCCGACGGCTTCAATGACCCGGCCGGTGACATGAACGTTCTGGCTCTCGGAGATTTTGTCGTTGATGCGTTCAATATGCGCGCGTAGAGGGTTGGTGTTCATGCGGCTTTCTCGTTTGTCGCGACGGTGAGTTGTTTGCGCAATGCATCGAGTTGTTGCGTGAGCGAAATATCAACGGTTCCGAGCGGACTTTTAAGCATGCAGTCGCCGGGTTGCATGCGGGAGTCGACTTCGATGCGAACGATCTGCGTCGGTTTAACTTCCCGGTAGAGTTCGGCGAGGGACTCTTCGACGGCCGCAACTTGCGAGGGCGCGACATGAAGACTGATGTCGGGCAGGTTTCGATATTCCCGCAGCGCTTTTTTGACCAGGCGGATTGTGAGCTCGTTGATATCAAGGGTGCCGACAAGTTTCTCCAGGGCTTTCAACACGCTCGCGGCGAGGTCTTCTTCCATTTCGCGCATCCACGAGATTGCCTGGAAGACGCTTTGGAGAAGCCGTTGCGCGCTTTCTTCATTGGCCCGGGCGATGCCGTTCGCGTGTCCCTCCCGTTCGGCGCGATGGTAGGCGTCCTTGGCCGCATCTTCGATGTTTGCGGCAATGTCCCGGGCCTGGGAGAGAATCTCTTCCGCCTCGACGAAGCGCTGATAGGACTGCGCCTTGAGGATGCGTTGTCCGGGCTCAAATCGTAATTCGGAGCGGTTTAATCGGCTAGCAAGGGGCATGGTGCGAGTATCTCGGTAAAGATGGAGAGGCTTTTACTGGAAAGAACGCGCGCATCTTCTGCATCAATGTTGTCGTAGTTTTCGGGAAGGGTTTCGTGCTCCAGTTCGGCGGGAAGCTTAAGCCGGAGGCGCCGGCGAAATTGCACCTCGTCCGGAAAACCGTAACCCGCCGCCCACAAGCCGATGCGCAGAGAATTAAAACGGCTTTGAAACGGCGCGGCGTATTCCCGCGCAAGGGGAATGCGCGCCTCGGTGCTGCGCGCGTAGGCAAAAGCGTCCCCGCCGAGTGCGTCCTGTGCTTGGCGCAAACGTTCGCCGCTGACTTCAAGGATGAGACTCGGAGCATGAAAGCATGCGGCGACTCCGAGCAGCCCTTTTTCGAGCGACTCGCCGTCCAGAAGCGCGATGCGCGAGTGGGGCGTGTCAAAACCGAAATTTTCCGGCTGTTCGAGCTCGAAGCGTTCGAAGAGGAGTCTGGAGCATGAGGGCTTGTGCCAGACGGCATCGGGCAACTCGGGCATGTTGTCGCGCCGGACGGTTTCACGCCACGATTTGTGGATCCATGCCGCGGGGTTGAGCCAGAAGTCGATGGCGTGTTGCTGCAGTGTTGCTTCCATGGCCGCTCCGTTTATGCCTGTGCGCGGCGGTAGAAGTGGATGCCGGCACCGAGTGCGAGGACGACGACGGCAATTGCGGCAACGACCCCGGCGAGGGCGTATCTGTAGTCTTCGGCCCGCACCTGGATTCCAAGCAGGTCAATGTAAGCAACGGGCTCAACGGTCAGGGGAGTCGTGCTTGCGGGAAGTGCGAGGACTTCGACCCGTTCGTACGAGACGCCTTCGATGCTGTCGGACACGAGACTCTTGATGCGGGGCAGCAGGGGAACGAAGTCAAAGAGCGGATCATATTTGATGTAGACGGACGCCTTGCCGAGGTTTTCCTGCGGGATGTCTTCGGTGGCTGTCGAGTTGGATTCTTCGGGGAGCGTGACATGCACGCGCGTTTCGAGCACGCCTTCGAAAAGCGAAATAGTGTGGGCGAGTTCCTCGGAGAGCCCGTAGAGGAAGCGGATTTTTTCCTCAAAGGGCGTGGGGATGAGCCCGCCCGACGAGAAAATCTCCTTGAAGGAATCATACCGCTTTCTCGGATATCCGGACTGGTCGAGGATTTCAACGGCCCTGGCGAATTGGCTTTGTTCGACCTGGACGGAGAAAAGGTTGTCCTTGGCGGCTTGCTTGTCGGCTTCAATGTTTGCGCGGTGGAGTATGGCGACCATTGCGTTTGCGTCGGTTTCGGAAAGTGATGAGTACAGTTCGGTCTTGCACGCGCCCAGCAGCACGAGCGTCGAGAGCGCAAGCATTCGAGCGATGGAAGAAAGTGATGGAAGCGCCCGCCCGATGTTCATGGTCTAGGCTTTTCTCACTTCGTCCGCAAAGCCTCTGATTTCATCCGGCGCGCTTTCATCAATCCGCTGCAAAATATCGTCGGCGTGCGTTTGCGAGAAGGAACCGAGCCGGCAGGCGAGCGCAAGCAGCGCTTGCGCGATATCGATCGGAACGGTTTCTTCCTCGATTTGCCGCTCGAGGGTTTGCGCGGCTTCGGTGTATTTGCGCGTGACGATGAGATTGAGCGCCTCGCCGATGTTTGCGGCCTTGCGCGTACGCTTGATGCCGGCAAGATGCTTGAGCACGGCACGGCTTTGTTTGTTCAGCCCGTAAAGCGCTCCCATGTATGCGATGTCGGTGAGAAGTTGCTCGGTGTCAAAACCGGAATCGGAATCGGCACTGATATCGTAGGGTTGTGCTGCCAAAGACATAGCGTTGTTCCTTTCTTTCGGTTAGACGGGCATGCCGCGGTCGCGGGCTTCTTCGATTTTCTCCAGGGTTTGGAGAATGGTCTGGATGAGCTGCTGGTCCTCGTTCGCGTTGGACCTGTCGCTTTCCTGGATGGAGTTTGCTTCATCCACGTTCGCCTCGTCGCCTTCCTTCTGGGCTTCGTAGACTTTCGACTGGTAGGTCATGCCGCCGTTGATGACTTGCCCGACCCCCGTGGAAGTTTGATTGAGGTTCTGGTATTTCATCATTTTGTTTTGGAACGCCATGGGATCGGACGTGTTGCTTTCTTTGAGTCCGGCGCGCGTCGAGGCCGCGCCCGCGGTAATTCCGGATCCAATCGAAATGGTTCCTGCAATGGTCGATCCGATGACGGACGCAACGGCGGCTTGCTTGATGTCGTCCGCGGCGAGATTGTGCGCCTCCATTTTGAGCTGGCCGTCCACCATGATGGATTGCCTGTCGGCGTTTCGTTGCTGGAGCATTGCGAGCAGGAAGAGCGCCGCGGCTTCCGTCATGAGGGAGTAGGAATCCTTCATGCTGGAAAGGTTCGTAAGCGTTGTGGCCGGTGCGTCCGTGGACGGGGTTGTACGGGCGGGGAGGTCGTTGTGCAGGGTGTCTATGTCTTTCGGCTGTGGAGTGTCGGGGACGTCTTTGGCCCGGGCGTTGTTGCGTCCATTGATGCCGGCGGCATCAATGTCGGCGGGAGAGGCCGGTGTGTGGACATTCTGCGTGTTTGCGGAGGTGGTAATATCGGACATGGGGTTTAGACCTTTCTGTTTTTGTTGATGGAGTTCATACCGAGCTTGCGAGCTGGATCATGCGTTTGCGCCCCTGGTCGTTGGTCCGCATGATTTCGTTCATTGCGTCCTGACCTTTTTCGATATCCGAGATGATCTGTTTGATGGTCTCTTCTTCGTCTTCGAGGGCTGCCTGCATTTTCGCGAGAACGGCTTTGTATTTTTCCTGGTCGGACGCCGCGGTTCCCGCTTCGTATTGGTAGCTGCCCGCCGCGATTTGGGACGCGCCTTCGCTGATGGAAACGCCGGCCTGGACGACCGCAACGGTTTTCAGCGTGATGTTTGCCATGACGCGCGCGACCTGCGAGGCTATGGCTTCCATGTTCGCGCCGCCGGAAAAGACGGTGATGGCGAGCTGCACGACAATAATTACGGCGGCAACCGCTATCTGCGCAATGACCTGTCCGGCGAGCTTTGCATCCTTGGGATCAACGCCGAATCCGATGAGAGATTTTTCTATGGCGCTGCCGATGGCGTCGGTGAGCTGTTGCATTTTGCCGCTTTCCTGCAGCGCCATGAGCGTGATCACGGTTGCCGCCGATGCAACGGCGCCGATGACGAGCTCGGGCTGGGCGGTGACGACGCCCACGACGGCAACGATGGCGGAGACGACCACGGCAAGAGCGGCGCCAATCCAGCCGAAGATTTTCGCAACCAGGCTGGAGTGGTGTTTCTTGGCCAGCTTGTCGGCGATTTTTTGGATTTCACCGCGGATTTTTTCAGATTCGCTTTTGATGCGGTCTTTCTTGACCTCCATGGTCTTTTGCTCGTTGTTGAGCTGCGTATCCATGATGTGAACGCTGAGGGCCTGCAGGACTTCAAGAAGAGTCTGCTGGTCCAGGTGACTCGGATCAAGCGCGGGCAGCCCGAGCGATGCGAAGGAAATGGGTTTGTCCGCATCCACGCCGGCAGACGGCGTAGCGGGAGTTTTGGGAGATTTCGGAGTCTTGGAATTTTTCTCCGCGTTGGCCGCTGCCGCAGAGGCGGTGGCGGATGTAAATCTTGTTTCGGTCGGATTCGAGGAAATCTGCGTCATGTCTTTTCTCCTTGAAGCCGGTGCGCGGAATGAATGCACTCGTCGGCACGTTCGGTTTCACCCTGCGCTTGATAGACGGATGCCATCTCGAGACAGACGGATGACGTCGGCTCAAGGACGAAGGCAACGAAGTAGGCGGAGATCGCCTGCTGCAGGTTGCCCTGCTTGCGGGCAACCCGCGCCAGCGCGACCCAGAAGTCCGGTTCGTTGGGACAATAGGCGCAAAGGAACCGCAGACATGCCTGCGCCTCGTCCAGCCGGTCGGCTCGAAAGCGGGCGACGGCGAGAGCGTAGATCATGTCGGTGGATTCTTTCGTGAGTCCGTGGATGTTTTCGAGAGATTGTCCCTCCACCAGAGCCCGCAGGGCGGCGAGGCGGTCCCCGGAGGAGGGGTGTTCGTGTGAGCTGTGTGCGTTTGTGTTGTTCATGGCTATATGGCCCGAAGGTTGTGGCGGGGCGAGCGCGGCGATTGGTGGTGGAGTTGCGAGGGATCGATGTTTTCGGCATCGGCGAAGATGCGTTTGATTTCGGTCTGGAAATTATCGAGTTGTTCGCGTTCGTCCTCGGAAAGTTGCTCCTGTATGGCGTCCATATCGATGTCTTTGCCTTTGTGCTTGCCGGTGACGCCGCGGGCGTCCAAGTCGCTAAGGATGTTCTCGACGCGTGCGCGCAGGGAAACAAGGTAGGCGTCAACGGTTTCGGGTGCGCCGGATTGTGAGTAATCGATGGTCATGATTGGTTTCCTTTGTTGTTTGGTTCGACGGGAATGGCTTTACGCAGGATTGCGATCTTCTCGATAACGTCGACGTGCTTGTCGCCGGCCTGTTCGCTTGCGGCGTCCAGAGCCTGGCGTGCACGATCGACTTCGTTGAGATGCAACAAACATTCGGCCGCGTGCAGGGACGGCGCCGGGTCGTCCAGGTCAAGCACGGCGGCAAGCCCGTAGGCGTCCAGGGCGCTCTCGTATCGTTCCATCATCTGCCTGGCGGCGCCAAGCGCTTTGAGGAATCTCGCGCTTATGGGCTTTTCACGTACGAGCCATGCGAAAACTTGTTCGGCCTGCTCGAACTTCTTCTGTTCGTAGAGTATCGATCCAAGTCCGTAAACGGCTTCGAGTTGCGTTTCCGTGAGCCCCCGTATGGCTGCGGCGTCCGCGCCTTGTGCGAGGGCTTCGACGATTTTTGCTGTCATGTCTTCGACGTTCGCTTGCATGGTATGGTTCCTTCGTTTCGTTCGTCCGGTTATCAGGTTTTGGAAATGACCTGCTGCGAGGTGTCGTAGAGCTCTTTTTCCAATGCGGCGGAGAGCTGCTGGACTTCGCTGAGCGCGTGGCTCAGTTTTTCAAGTCGCAACTGCACCATCGACTGGTTCGTGGAAAAAGTGCTCTGTTGCGATTTGACCGTTTCCAGCATCTGGTCCATGTCGGTTTGCGTGAACGCGTAACTCCACATCCCGGTGTTCGAGTAGTTTCCTTTGGAGTGGATGAACTGGAGCGTTCCGAATTTTTCCTCCGGGTAGTATCCGTATTTTTGCTGGAAGAGGTGGCGCTCGGAGGTGTAACTGTTTTGCGTGCACGGGTTCACGTTGACTTTGCCGTCTTGTTTTTCCGGACGGAGGGACCGCAGGGTCGCAAGCCACTCGTTGCATTGTTTTGCTTCTTCGTTTTGCTTTGCCATTTCCTCGACATAGCCGCCGACGGCGTTGTCGAGGTTCTCAACGCGCTGCGAAAGCAGCGTGGCAAGAACTCCGCCCAGCGACATTTCCTGGCCGTTGACATAGAAGTGCGAGCCCTTGACGGTGACGGTTGCGTGGGTGGTCGCGGCGGATGAAGTGTTGAAGTTTGCGGGATCGGTCATAGGTTTCTCCGTTGGTTGCGTGGTTATGCCCTGATGGCTTGGTTGTTGTCGTTGTGGATGTTGGTGGTTTGGTGACGGGGGGCAACTCGCTCCTTCCAGGTGTCGAGGGTTGCGATGAAGTCGGTCATTTCGTTTTCAAGTTGCTCGGGGCTGGTTGCGCCGAGGGACATTTCGCGAAAGAGGATGATTTCGTTGGTGTCGCTGTCAATTCCAAAGTTTGCGCCGAGTGTTTGGCTGCCGAAGAGGGACGCTTCGAGGAAAGTGCGGAAGAATTCCACGTCCGGCTTTGGCGGAATGTCGCACAGGGGCGCATGCAAAAAGAGCGCGCCGGTTTCGGGAACGCTGTCGATATCAAGCGGGAGATGCCCGTCAATGATAATCCGGCATCCGTTGTCTTCGTCGGGCGTGAGGCTTTCGAGTCCGGTTCTCCGGGCGAATTCCGTGAGGAGCTCGTGAAAGCACTGAATTGACTCGTCGTGGTTCATCCTATGTATCTCCATGGTTTAGATGCTGCCATTTAGTTGTTAACGAAGTCTGAACCGCCTCGATACCTTCCCCATGCCTGGGGCTGGAGTTGAGCGGCAAGAGGGGGAACTCTTTTGAGTTTGTAGCCGGGGAGTCCCGTGTTGAGTCGTTGCATTTCAAGATTTCCGGTATTGAGCGCGAAGTCGGTTTTGCGGCGCTTGATATCGTCGTTGACCGGCCTGTCGGGCTGCTGGATGGTTCCGGTTTCGTGTGCGTCCGCGGCAAGTTGCTTGACTTCGGCGTCCAATTGTCCGGTTCTGTCTTTTCCGCTTTTGCAGTTGAAGGCGACGCTTTCACCCATGAGATGCGTGAGGAAGGCAAGCCTCGAAACCATCTTATAGGGCTCGGGCGCGCCGACCGACCGGAAGGATTCAGAACGCCAGATGTTTTTGATTTGTCCGGCGGTTTCGGCGACGAGGGCCTGGTGTTGCTCGACTGCCTGCTTCTGCGCGTAGAGGCCGGCGAGACGCTCTTGCGTGTTTTGAAGCCGGCCGACTTCCCTGCGCAGCGGAGCGGTTTGTTTGTCGATGTTTTCTTTCATGACCGCGACCAAGGAGCGCAGCTGATTTGCCTCCTCTTCGAGTCGCACGCCCTCATTTTGCAGCAGGTTTTCGATGCCCTCAATGTCGGAGCGCAGGGTTGTGATGTTCCCTTCGACTTCCGCAAGTTTCTTGGGAATGGCCGGAGAGATTCCGCCTTCGGGCGGATAATCCATGCGCTCGTTGAGTTGATCGCGATGTCTTTCCAGTTTTGCCAGGCGTGCGCGGTCTTCGGGAAGGGAGCGCGCGGCGGGAGAATTTTGCAATCCGTCCAGTTCGCGTTCGACCTGTTCGAGTCGCGCTTGCTGTTGCTGAAGTTCTTGCGCTTCGGCGCTGTTTTGCATGACCTCAAGCTGCCCCTCAAGTTCGCCGAGACGCTCGGGCGTGTCGGTGATGATGCGTCCGACATCCGTTTTTTCAACGTTTTCGATGAGTTCTTCAATTTGCTGGAGGCGTTTGCTTTGTTCGATGATGTAGGCGTCGACATCGCTGCCGATGCTCGGATAGGGTTCTTTGGAGGAACCCAGGAGTTTTTCAAGCGCCGGATCATTGATGCGGGCGGCAAATCCCCAGCCTGCGAGGCGATTGAGTCCGGGCTTGTCCATGGGGATTCCGCGGAGTTTGCCCAAGGCCCCGGCATTGACTCCGAAGTTGAAGTTTCGCATGCGAACCCGCACGCGCACATCCTGGAGTTCGCCGGCGTTGTTTCGAATTTTCAAAGTGACGGCTTCACCGTTGTTTTCAAGGGAGCGCAAGGCTTTGGTTTGCCGCGCGAGCATGTCCTGTTCGCTTTTGGCGCCTCGAAAGACATAATCGGGCGTGAGCAAGGATATGGAACTCAGGGGCAGTTCGACTTCTTCGCCGTTGAGCGCCTGTTGCAGCAGTTCGGGCTTCGCAACAAGGGCTGCGGTCGCGAGTTCTTGCGCCATGTTTTCGGCGCCTCGATCGCGGATGTTTTGCGCAAGTTTGGAAAGTTCCCTGTCTCCCATATTTTGCATTCGCGTTGCCGCTTCTTCGAGGGTTTCGTTTTCGGAGGTTTGCATTTCCGGCCAAACGGTCTGGGAGATGAGTTGTTGAGCTTCGAGGTTGGTCAGGGAGCGGAGGTTTTTGGCATTGACTTCGTAGGGGTCAAGGACTCCGTGCCGCAATCCGTTGAAGAGCACGCGCCCGTCCTCGGTAGTGAGTTGTGTTTGTGCGAGGTTGCAGACATGGGCGCCTTGGAGGCGGTCGTGGCAATTGACGCCGGCATCCGGATAAGCTTGTTGAAAGTGCTTCTGGGCGGTATTTCCGGCGGGCGTGATGGTTGAGGTGTAACTCTCCCGGCCGGATTGCGCGCCGACCTGCCGTTGGATTTCTCCCCAGTCTTTGTTGTTGACTGCCCGGGTGCGTCCGCGCTTGGACAGTGCGGCGAGGTTAACGGATTTATCACCAAGCCGGAATCGCACGAAGTCTTCGAGCATTTCCTTTTGGGAGATGCCGGGCTGCGAAAGCGGCAGCCACGCGATGTTGTCGCGACGCTGGTACCATGCGCTGTCGCCGCCGCCTTCTTGTTTCATACGCCAGCGTTCCTGGAGAGTTTGCTTGGCGCTTTCGGTGCGTGAGGTATCCGTATAAATGGGCGTATCAATGAGAGCGGAGATACGGTCGGCATCGGGGTCGGTTTCATAAGCGCGTTCGAGTTGGTCGGCATGTTGTTCCAATTGCAAAACCAGGTCGTCGTATGCGGGAGGATTGAGCGGACGCAGTTGCGCTTGACCGAGTTGCAGCCCGTTGAGGACGCTGCGCGCATCAATGGATGCGTGATAGAGCCTGTCGGCGCGTGTGACGGGCTCTTCGTCCGGCAAATTGTCGATGCATGAGGCGGTGATGTCGGCAAGTTCCATGTGCCGCTCGGCAAGTCGTTGCGACAGTCCGCTCAATACGGTCATCTCGGCTATGAAGCTTTGCGGATTTTCTTCGATCATTCCCTCAAGCCTCTCTCCGATCCAGGTTTGCGCTTGTGCGAGGGATTGCTGGTGCGAGCGCAGCAGGGTGTTGAGTTCGTTTCGTTCCTTATCTTTGATTTTTCCGTTTTCCATCTTTCCTGCAAGTTCATGCATGCGGGAAATATCGCTTTCGAGTCGCTCGGTGTAGTCGGCGAGTCGCATCATTGATCCGTGCGAGTGTTGTGTTTCGGATGTGTCCGCGCGCAGGCCGTCAATTTGAACCCGGATTTGCTGAACGCTTTCGGCGGTTGCTATTTTCCCGATCATCTCCTTGACGCTTGAAGCGTTGAGGATTTTTGAAGCTGCCTCTTTGCGCCGCTCTTGCGCTTTTGCCCGGACGCGTTCGCCATAGGCCTGATGCCCGACCTCGTTATCGTGCTGCCATTGTTGCGGATTTTGCATTGCCATTTCCTTCCATGCTTTTGCGAGGAATTCATGACGCTCTTTTGTTTGTTCGGGGGATGTTTTTGGCATGTTCCGCAGTGCGGGATTATGCCGCTTGAGCAGATGTTCGATTTCTTTACCTTCAAGCTCGGCAGGAAGCTGGACGCCCGTGGCGTCTCGCAAGTTTTGCGGAAGTTCCTGCAGCATTCGGCGCAGTGTGTCGTGCGGAACGGGATCTCCCGTGTTTGTGGAGGTCGGCGAGCGCGCATCGGCGGTTTTTGCCGTGATGCTGGATGCGCGCTGTTGGAGGGGAATATTTTTGCGTTTGGGGTAGGGGGTGGGCGCCCGAGGTTTTGTAGCGTCAATGCGCGCACGCGTGGTGATGCGGCGTCCTGCGAGTCGTCCGGATGTTACCGGAGCTGCCGAGTTGCTTTGCTCGAGTGTTGCGGTTGCGCGTCTTTGCGCGGATGCGGAACCTAGGACAGTCTCCGTCATGATGGGTGCTCCGTTGTGTTATCGTCACTTGGAGTTCTACGACAGACGGGTTAATTGGCTGTTAATGCCGCATGATTATTTTGTGTATTCCGTACTTAAATACCCGAGACGAGCCTTCTTACAAGGGGACGAAAAATCAACTTTACACGGGATTTCGGAGCGGTTGGCACAAGGCGCCGAACTCTCGGTGGGAGTTTCCTACGCTACCGCAGTCGGGCAGTATAGCATGGTGTTCGGGCGGAGTCTAGGGGGGTTGAAAAATTAGCCTTGACTCTTGCGGAGCGGGTTAATAGAATCACCCCAATCGTAGTTTTCAGCCCCAGGAGGCGCCAGATGAGTGTGTTCCGTTTTGCAACCGTTGCGATAGCGATGTCCTTGACGATTCCGTTCGGCTCAACGCC
>JAPOUU010000002.1 GCA_026708505.1 Hyphomicrobiales bacterium
CCCGACCGGATGGGGATCGGTCAGTTCTTTTGCTGACACCTTCACCCTGACCGTTGTGGATGACGATGAAGATCCGTTGACCATCGGGTTTGCGCAGGCGTCCGGGCAGGTCTTCAGGTCTAACATTGGAGCAAAAGACATCCACATTGAACTTGCAGTGACCGGCTACGCCGTTCCCGACCCGGCAGGTCTCCCCGTCATGATGGAAATTACCGGGTCCGCGTCGGATTTCGGGACGGGGAATGTGCTGGAGGGGGTTAATTACGAAGGAGATGGACTCTCGGAGTTTTCTAGCGGCACCGATGTTGTGACCATCTTGCCCGGTGCAAGCGCGCAGGACAATCCGCGCTTTACTCTCCAACTTCCGCGTCGTCAGGGCAGCAACCAACCCACAGGAATCGTCACGTTCACCCTGCCGGATTCGGTCACTCTTGATGACGGCAGGACATTGCCGGCGGACACCAATGCCAAAACACACACGTTGACGATTGAGCCTAGCGGCGGATTAGCCGGCCTCTCAATTTTTTCAGGCTCCGTAGAGGTTGAGGAGGTTGACGAGAATGCCGGTAGCATAAGACTCACCGTTGATCTTTTTAGCGCTTCCGCGCCCTCCACCGGACTGCCCATGAAGATAATGATAAACGGTAACGATAACGAAATTGTTTCCTTCGACGATGAAAGCATAATCAACGAGCACAATTTCGAAGTTCCCGCAGGCATGAATACTTATTCGGTCCCCGTCCACATCAACAACAACGAGGATTTTGGGGCGAATGGTCGGGTTATCTTCGGGCTTGATAAGGATACGGGATTCCCTGATGAATGGGGTGCTGTTGCCATTGGCGCGGTTAATAACCTTCCCCTCGACATCCTTGACGACGAGGCGTTGTTCGGTTTTGCGGAAGGCGAGTCGGAAGCCACCGAGGGTGCGGCAAACACAGAACATCGCGTCCCGGTCAATTTTGCCTCGGCACCGGCAGGTTCCCCCCAACTTAAGATTAATGTCACCAACGGTGGCGAATCCGATGCCGCAACGCAAGACACGGACTTCACTGTTCCCGCCAGCTTGGAAATTTCGCAATCGGGAGATACCCAATTGGTCATTCAGATCCTCCCCGATACCCTGCCCGAACTTGACGAAATCATAATCCTGGAGATTCCCGGTAATAATGACGACAACGGTCTTCCTGCAGGTTTCAGGCTCGGCGCGAATGGAACTCACGAGGTTACCATTCTTGCCAACGACAACACCGTAGGTTTGGTTGCGCCGACACCCGATATGATTTCCGAAGAGGGAGGCGTTACGATGATTGTAGCGAACATCAACGGGCAGATTCCCGCGGGTGTGCGCGCCGCCATCGAAATCACGCCGACAGGCGCAACATCATCCGACTACACGCTCTCCGTGCCGGCAGGCGACGGTATGCTTGAGGGAGGCAGCACCTGGGTGCTTCCAACGCAAAAATCCACATCAAGTCTCGTGATTACGGCCACCGGCAACTCGGACGTTGAGCCCCACAAGACTCTTACGCTCGCTCTTTCTCGGGCAACGCAGTCAGGGGAATGGCCGACGGGATGGAGCGTTGACAGCCCGTCTTACGATATCACCCTCGTCAACGACGACATAGGAAGCATCGGCTTTACGGAAGGGGCTTCTACCGCGACCGAGGGCGATAACAACGCACCGGTTCAAATTCCCGTCTCGGTTTCCCCGACACCGACCAACGCCTTCAACATCAACGTTGAAGCTCTCACGGGTGCGGGTAACAGCACCGCGGTCGAAGGAGACGACTTCACCGTTTCCTCAACCTTCAACGTTACAGGTACGGGAGACGAGATAGAAGTCGTTATTCTGCCCGACATGCTTCCCGAAGACAAGGAGACCATCGTTTTGGAGATTTCCGCCGGTAGCGGATTCCCCGATGAATTTGCAATTGACGCAAGTAAGAACAAGCACACCATCACCATTGGTGCGAATGACAACACGGTGGTGTTTGCAGGCAACGCGCCAAACTCGGTTACCGAAGGTGACACCGGCGTAAGCATTGAGGTGACGCTCTCCAATCCTGCGCCCGCAGACGGCTTGGCATTACAGTTGGAAGTCACGGGAGACTCTTCGTCCAGCACGTCTGTCGGGGACGAGGTGTCTTTTGATGCAAACTCGGTGGTTTCCAAACACACTTTCATGATCGATGTAGGAGACAGTTCGGCAAGTATTCCCCTTTACTTCCCCTCGGACAGCGACACGGATTCCGATACCGTCACTCTGACGCTTACGGCGGATGCGGACACCGCGACATTCCCGGTGGAATGGGGAACTGCCCCCAATGTTATGCACGACATCACGGTAAATGAGCCTGCCAGCACCGGCGGAACCATCGAATTTGTCGCTGTCGCTTCGACGGTCGAAGAGCCTGACAGCGGAAACCAGTCGCACACGGTAAATATCAATGTGACCGGAACGCCGCCTGCGCCCGCAAACGCGTTCGATCTGGATGTCGCCGTTGCCGGTTCGGCAGTCCTCGGAAGCGGCAACGACTGGGTCAGCACGCAATTGCTCACGGCCAGTTCTCCCGTTTCGATATCAAGCGATAACACCAACATTAGCAGCGGCGTGCTGTCGCTGGACTTCGACATCCGCTGGGACGGTATCCCCGAACCCGAGGAAACCATCGAACTCACCCTTTCTCTTGACAATGCTTCCATTCCTTCCGGGGCAGGGACGTGGACGTTGGGAACGAATAGAACGCACACCATCACCATTCCCGCCCACGACAACATCTTCACTCTTTCGAATTTCTCCCCGTCTTCCGGCGGTGAAGGCGGCCACGTAAGCATCGCCCTTCAATCCAGCAGCCCTCTCGGCTCCATCGACAAGTCGGCGGTGTTGCGCATTAATGCCACCGGAGAGGGAATCGACAGCGGCGACTTTTCCATAACTCCGGAAAATGCGAGCGTGGTTTTCGACAGAGGGTCCGACGCCACCGGCGGAGGAACTCTCACCATTCCCACGGGCACAATAATGGCAAACGATGTCTTTCTCAGGATCGACTTCACGGGAGGCGACGGGCCTGAATACGCCGAGACTCTGAACCTTGCACTGGACGGAGATCATTCCGACACAAGTCTCCCGACCGGATGGGGCATCGGTGCAGGTGTTACTTCCGAAGAAAGCATCACCATCCCCGCGAACGAGAACATCATTAAATTTGCGAATTCATCAGGGATGAATCAAAAAACCAGCACAACCCAGGAAACGGCGGGAACGCATAATGTTCCTGTCTATGCCAATCTTCCGTATATGGGCGGGAACATCGTCCTTGATGTTATGACGCGAGGCACCGGCACCCACCCTGCGACCGGGGGAGGGACGGATTACAGCGTGTTGTCGCAAATCACCATTGATAACGGCGCGAGCACGGCAGACATCCCCGTTGTTCTCACTAACGATAATGACTACGAGGAAGATGAAACCTTTGAAATCGTTATTTCGGCGATGCCGGGAGCATTGCCGCACGGTTGGACCATCGACTCGGACAACAACACCCACACCGTCACCATTATGAGCGAGGATGCTGAACTGCCCAGCGGAACGGTCGGTTTCGCATCAGGCAACGACGCAACCGCGACCGAAGGCGAGCCCGTCCAGTTGAGGATCGCCTCCAGCGGGGCGCCAGCAGCAGGTTCGCCGGTTATTTTCGGTTGGTCGGTCTCCTCTGCAGCCGAAGTGGACACCGCCTCCGGAACAGTGACCATCACCAACCCTTCGACGGAGGGCACTTTTACAATTAACATTGCCGGTGATGGAGATGCCGAAGCCAACGAGGACATCGAGATCACTCTTACCGATCAGGATGCAATGGATCTCTTCACGCTGGATGAGAGCACCAAAACCCACACCATAACCATACTGGCGAACGAAAATACCGCCGCTTTCGCAACCAACAATCCGGACTCCGTTCTTGAGACTGTCGGCATGACGACCCTCAATATTGCGATTACCAACCCCGCGCCGACAGGCGGACTTGATCTTGTAATCACAGCAATGGGTGCAACCTCCGCCGTCTCCTTTGACCAGAACAACGCCTCCGCCGACAGTTTGAATTTCACCATCCCCGCAAGCCATGACGCAACAACCGACTATCCTATCACCGTTTACATCAGCGACGGCATTGACAACCAAGCCGACAACGTCACATTTACCCTGACGCAAAACTCCACGACTTTCCCGAACGGATGGGGCAGTGTTCCCGCCAACGAAACCCACGATCTCTCCATTACCGAACCCCCCGTAGTTGTCAGCGGAACGGTTGCATTCGATAAGCCCAGCTCGACGATTGAAGAGCCCGCGGAGGGAATGACAACACCCCATACCGTCGATATCGTAACCACAGGGACGTTGCCTTCCTCCGGTAGCTTCACCCTCACCGTCAATACCGACACGCAAAGCACCGCGGGCGCGGATGATTATACCGCCACCGAAACGCTTTCGAGCGTTCAGGTCAGTGGTATCGGCAAATTCGCGCTGAATTTCTCCATCCTTCCCGATACCATCCCCGAAAACGACGAGACCATTGTGCTCACGCTTTCGTCAAATGGATTGCCGGAAGGCGGCGGTGGCAGATGGAATCTCGGCTCAATTGCAAGCCACACCATCACAATTCTCGCCAACGACAGCTCCATTGGATTCTCCAGTCAAGAGCCCTCGAAATTAGCGGAGCAATCAGCCTTCCACATGATTCCCGTCCAACTCAGCGCACCCGGTCCGCAGAACATAGATCTGACTGCCTCAATCACCGGAGGGCGGGAATACGACAACACGGCCATCACGCCCACCAGTAGTGAAGTTGTTATCGGCGGCATGGTGAATTTCCGCTCCAACGTCGCAGACGAAGACCCGACGGCGGAGGGGTACCAGCAAACCGCCCATGTTTCGGTCAGGGCGGTAGCGGACTCCATGCCTGAAAACGAAGAGACTTTCGTCATGAGGTTGCAGACACCCTCGGGTGGACTCACCGGTTTCACCAGGAACTTTGAACACACCATTATCATTCCCGCGCACGACAACACCATCACCTTCGAAAGCACGCCTCCCGACAGCGTCACGGAGGAAGGATCGGCGGTGACCGTGAATCTGGAACTCACCAACCCCGTGCCGGTGGATTACACCGTCATCGTCACGCAAGCCGGTGCTGATTCCGGCGACCTCACCATCAACCCTGCCAGCATCACCATACCCATGGGACAGGACGCAGCCTCCTTTACGATCACCGCCAACGACGATACGGATTTAAATCCTGAAACCGTCAGGCTCACGCTTAGCAGTTCGCAGGTGCTTGAGGGATGGGAGGTTCCCCCGAGCACAACCCACGATGTCAGAATCATCGATAACGATATCCCGACGGCAACCATCGGCTTTGTGGGGGGTGCGTCCATGATCGCAGAGCCTGACATGGGCAGTAGCAGCCGCAACGTAGAGTTTTCCATCTCCGGCAAGAACGGGACGCTACCGGCCGGCAACACACTGGATGTCATGCTCACAATCGAACTCGGCGCAGGTGTAACTGAAGGCAGTAATGGGGATGTGACTTTCAGCAGGACATTACAGATTGATTCGTCAGAGTTTGACCTTGGCACGTTAAACCATTCGGTCACCGTCTATTCCGATGATGATATGGAAGAAGACGAGACTGTCACCATCAAGCTTACGGATGCAGGTCTGCCGCCGGGATGGATCCTGGGCGCAATCAAGGAGCACATTATTACTATTCCTCAAAACGACCAGCCCGTTACGCCGACCATCGGATTCGCACAGACGGGAGCAATGGTGCAGGAGCCTGCCTCCGGAACAGGCAACGTTGTGCATAATGTGCCGCTCGCCCTCACGGTGGCGCCGAGCGCAGACGTTACCGTTGCATTCACTTTTTCGACCGCCAACGGCGCGGATAACAACGCATCCGGCAATGATTACAGCGCGACCGCGACACATTTAATCCGGGTATCAGAAATTAGCAGCCTCATGGCGTCTTACCCCGTCACTGTTATTGAGGACGACGTTCCCGAGCTCCTCAGGAGTTTCACCATCAGGATACCCGATACACAGCCCGACCTTCCGAGTGATTGGATGGTTGATTCGAATAACAACGAATATCTTGTCGAGATTCCCGCCAACGACAACACTGTGGAATTCGCATCAGCGGGCCCCGTCACCATCACCGAATTTGACGGCAACGACCATTCCGTGGACATCGATATTACAATCAACAATCCGTTGCCTTCGGGCACGAGCGCAACCGTCACCGTTATGCTTGCCGCTGTCAGTACCGCGGATGCAATGGACTACACCATCACCGGAACCGGCTACGATCCCGCTACAGGCATCCTGACGCTTCCGGCGGCGCAGGGCACTGCCACTTTCAAAGTCACCGCCGTGGGAGAGGACGCGATGGAATCCGGTGAGCATTTCACTCTTGAACTTGCCAGTCTCTCCGGCGCGGACGGGTGGAGCATCGGCGCGAAGGATTCCATTCGTTTCGACATCACGGACGACACGCCTGCCGTCACAGGGGCTGTCGGCTTTGGCCCCACCGACATACCCGGCGGCATCAATCTCACCAGCGTATCGGAAGGTAACTCCCTCAGACTCGCCGTCATTGCGTCCGTCATGCCCGACATGGATATCCCCATTAATTGGCAAGTCACAAGCGGTGACGAAGACGTAACTCCCGATAGCGGCACCGTCACGATCAAAGCGCGCGAAAACATCGTCTCCTTTGACATCATGGTAGAAGACGATGATGCCAGAACTCCTGCCGAAGCCGACGAGGAAATCACCGTCACCTTGTCGGGAGGCTTGATTCACGGTTTCACTTTCGACGACAAAGAGCACACTTTCACCATTCCTGCCAACGAACAGAACACCATCGGCTTTGCGACGGCGCAACCGGAAACCGCGCCGCTTGAGGGCGATGACGTCACCCTCATGCTCCGGATCAGGGATGCGGGTGGCACAGAACTCATGGCTGCGGACATCATCAACAATATTCCCCTTACCTTTACCTACACGGAATCCGACAACGACGGCAATCCCGACACGGCATCTTCCTCTCCCGAGAGTTTCACCGTCACCTCGTCGGTCACGGTCACCGATGGCGTTCTTAATGTTACCCCGCCGGTCACCATTGAAGATGACGAGGCTCACGAAACCCCGGAGACGGTTACCATTGAGCTCGGCATGGGAGAAAGTTTCCCGAGCGAATGGCTTATCGATGGTAACAACGACACCTTCACAATAACCATTCCCGCAAACGATGTGCCCCCAGTTGAAAACAAAATCGGGTTCAGTCAAAGCACGTTCGACCTTTACACGGGAGGCCCGCAGAGTGTTACGATCACCGAGAGCATGGACACGCCGTTTGCGTCAGGAATTCATCTCGTTGCGACCATTGATGATACCGACGTCGTGTCCTTCCATGGACAATCGAACACGCAGAAGACTTTGGATGTGATGCCCGTTGCGACTGAGACCAGCGCTTCGTTGGCAATTTCCGCTGCGCAGGCGGGCGGTACAACCAATATCACTTTGAGTGAAGCGCCAAGCGTAATGCAGCCGCCCGGATGGCAGTTGGACGGAAACAGGAGCATTCTCACGGTGAACACCTACGAGCGCACCGTTGCTTTTGCGGAATCCGAAACCGAAGCCCTTCTTACCGCAGGCACCGTCCCGGTCAGGCTGGATTTTGGCGCTCCCGCGCCCGCCGGCTTCGAGGTCACCGTTACGACAAGCGATACCGAAACGATAACGCTTCCCACGCAGCCTATGCAGGTTACGCCAGGTGTGCGCTTTCACGAATTTGATGTGACAATCGTTGAAGCGGCGAGCGAGTCCAGGATTGATAGAACGGCGTCTTTGAGTCTGGGAACAGTTACCGAAACCGGTGGCAATACCTGGAATGCGAGTCCAGACTCGCACAATTTGAGATTGCTCGTGCCGGAGATGGTCCTGTTTGAATCATTCGCTTCTGCTTCGGTGAGGGAGGATGCGGGAATGGTGCCGGTGAGGTTGCACCTGACCGCCCCTGCACCGAATGATTTCTCCGTCAACTTTGCATTAACGGACGCGGATGCGACGACATACGGCAGCGATGTCTCGGTGGTTGCGGGAAGCGGTTCGACATTCCCAATGGGCTCGAGAAGCGCAACCATCAATCTCAACATCGTTGATGACAAGGAAAAGGAACCTTTTGGGGAGGAAGTGAATTTCACCCTCACGAAAGGCACGGGCTTTCCTAACGGATGGGAACTGGACGAAGTTGCTTACACACTCTTCATCATCGATAATGACGGCGATGCCACCGGCACGGTCTCCTTCGCTTCGACTAATCCGAGTGAACTGCCGGAAGGCGCCGGATTGACCGTCATGGGATTGAGTCTGGGCGGCGGAACCATCCCGGAGGAAGGAATGGGGCTGACGCTGACCTCGAGCGACCCGAGCAGGGTAGCCATACCGGAGCGTTGGGCGAGTTTCACGCTCCCCGCCGGAACAACGGGAAGCAATCTTCTCTTCACGGTCGACGTTCTCGGACAAGACGGAGACGCTATTCCCAACGATGTCACCTTGACCTTGGGACGGGGCACGGACGGACAAGGTGCAGGCTTCCCGGCCGGATGGTCTCTTACAAACACGACACAGCAATTGCGCATCACTGAATTCGTGCGGGTCGTGGGCTTTGCGGAGCCATCGCCGGCGGACAGCAGTTACGAGAACTTCGATCAAACAAACTTCAGGATTAGCGTTGCCGAGTCCTCCGGCAAGGTGGTGCTGCCGATAAGGACCAACCTTAGCACAGCGCAAGAAGGAGGCCTGCCCCTTACGGTGACGATAGCTCAAGGCGGCGACGTTTTCTCGTTTACCCAGGCACCGGAAATGACTTCATACAGCTTTGCGATTCCTAAAGACGAAAAGGAATACAACCTCGAAATTAGCATCGCGGAAGACAACGACACCGATATCGACGTCGGTCGTTTCGTGCTTTCGCTGGGCGCGAATCCGCCGGATGATTTTTCAAATAGGGTGACAAGGGACGAGATCACGGTATGGAGCATTGATGACGACGGCGAAGAGGAAGGGTTCGTTGTCTTTGAAGGGGCAACGGAGTCTCCTTTCGGCAGCCCCGTGGAATACTTTGAGCCGTACATCGGCGATGCAGATGCTTTTACCGATAGCAATGGCCACACCACAGCCATCCGGTATGTAAACCTGTTGTTTTCCGCGCTTCCGCGTCCCACGACAACCAGTCCGAGAGCCGGGTTTAATCTTGAAGCGACTTTCAGTTCGCAAGGAAGCACAGGTGCTGCAGTTAACCAGCCGTCCGACGGTAGCGCGACGCCTGATATCATGGTGCCGACATTGATGAGTTTTTTCATTCCGATTGACGAGATTCAAATCAGGTCCAGCGATTTCCTCTACCGCCTGCCTTTCACCGTGTATTCCGAGGCCACAGGTCACTCTGAAGAAGAGAGGGAGGGTTTCAAGATTGAGATTGTGGAGAATCAAGAATTCCCTCCGGGGATTGCCGGACGCCGCTTTCCTTACAACCATCTTGGAACAATCATCGACCGGAGCGGCGGGCAGATACACTTTGGAGACAGGGATGTTACAAACGGCAGCGATACTTTGAATCCGAGCAGAGTTACTGAAGGGGATTCATTTAACGCTCGCATTCATGCAACCCGTACTAATCTAAGGGGAACAAGTGTGAGTTGGCGGATTGAGAGAGCAGTGGATGCCGATGGCACCGAATTGAGCAATACCGACGATTTGGACAGTACCGGCGGCATGGTTACTATTAACACCCTTACTGACTTCATGGATATCCCGATAACCGTCACTGATGATAATATTGCCGAGGGGGACGAGACATATACCTTGATAATCGAAGAGGGTAGCGGCTTCCCGAGTGGGCGTGGCGGACGGATTGATCCCGAGAGGAATAGATACACTTTCACCATCCGCGATAACGATTTTGCTCCTCTCTTCGCATTTGGCGGAGCGAGCACCGAAGCGGAGGAGAACGGAAGCGAAATCACAATTCCCTTCTCCCTTACGGAAGGTGGTACTGCGAACAACAGTCTCATCCCCGCCGGCGGCATCTGTTTGATTCTTGAGGTCAGCGGCGATGCCGATGCATTCAATGATGATGTATTCCACGTGGATACTTCACGGTCTGCCGCAACAACGAGCCCGGCAACGCCGAACTGCGAGCCAACGCGCGGGACAAGCGGGGCGGTTAACACCGCCATCGGCACGGGCACCACTGCGATTGCGGAATATATTCCCGCAGGGCAGAACCCCGAAATGCGTCTGCGCATCAACGATGATGAAACTGCCGAGCACAAAGAAGAGATTACCTTTACCATCCGCGGGGCAAACAACGGCCTTCCGGGCGTATGGCAGATCGGGCAGAGAACCCACACCGTTGCCATCGCGGCCAATGACAATCTCATAAAATTTGCGGAGAAGACTTCGAGCCTGACAGAAAACACCACAGACCTGCCCGACCAGCCGGCTATGTCCAGTCGGGAGGTGACGGTCAATATCTCCCGGGCCGTGCCTGAGGAAGCGATCATGGGACCCGATAAGGAGATAAGCATCCAGGTTGGTATTGCGACCCTGAACGGTACGGGCACGGGAGACGATATCACCCTCGCGGTTGCTCAGAGTGCTTCCGGGAGCAGCAGCTTTGACCCGATGTCCAGCATCCTCACCGTTGATGCGGGAATCGACGAGGTTCCGTTGGTCATCACCGCCGTTGATGACGAAATTAGGGCAGAGACGGCGGAACAGGTCACCATCACGTTAAGTGAAGTCGGGGGAACACCACTGCCTTCGGGATGGTCCGTTGACACGACCAACGGCAACAACGTCCACACCGTCTCGGTTGCCGACAACGACTTCGTTTTCGTGCAATTCGCGGAGGAGTTCAAAGACGGCTTCACGATTAACGAGAACGCCGACTGGGATAGGAGAAGATTTGTTACAATTACAGATAATGCAATCGTTCCGAGGCTGCCGAATATGGTAGCCGCTCATAAGACCTTTTCAGTGCGCTTGAGAGTGGACAGCAGCGACCTTCAGTTTGGCTACGTTGGCATTACCGAGAGACGGCCGGAGAACGCTTCCTATGATTCCGGAAAAACTTTCCAAGAGCAGGGCTACTCGCAGACAACCCTTGATTTCTATAATAACGGATTTGGCAGCTCCCTCCACGTGCGAAATGGATTGATGAGCATCCGCACCTCCCAAAACGGCCTTGCCGAGGGTCCCCAGGATGTTAAAATATTCCTTGAGATTGCCCCCGGCTACTCTCTGCCTCCGGGATGGCGCATCGGCGAGCGTGATACTCTCACCGTCACCGTCAGCGACAACGAAAACTTCATCCGCTGGGCTGATACCGGAGCTGGCGGCAATCCGACGGAGTTCACCGAGGGGCAGGGTCCGGTCCAGTTGAAATTGTATGCGTCTGACGGCGGCGTGTCCATCGGAAGCACTACTACCCAGACACCAAACAGTTTTGCACGTTTGCTCCGTTTGCACGACGGCGAGGTAACCCCTGTGCCCATGACGGACTTCTTCAGTGAAATCGACCCAAAGTTTGGCATCCGGTTCCCTAAGCATCGTGTCGGCAATAGCAGAAAACATTTCAACGACGTCTATGCTAATTTTGATGGTTCAGGAGGGCATACAAAAGTCATCGCAAGCCGATATTTTCCTGCTCCCGATCTTACTTTCAATACCCCGGAGAATTTGAATAACGGGCAGCCCTACACTCTGCTCATCGGCGAAGACAACAACTTCACCGACGATGTCTTCATTTACGAAATTTATCAGGTATCTCTGTCGAATAGCGGATGGGGGTCAGTGTTAGGTCACCCGCTGCAATGGAGGTTTACCATCCGGGACAATGACCAAGGCGGTATAATTTCCTTCGCCGAGCGCGATTCCAGCGTTGCCGAAGGTAGCAGTGTCCCCGTCACCATTTCCATCGTCCAGCCCCTTCAGGTCGAGTCCAGTGTTGTGCTTGATTTGAGCGCAGATGCGGGAAAGGCGGTATACGGCACCGACTACACCATCACCGGAACCGGCGGAGCCGTCTACGATCCCGGTACAAGCGCCCTCACGCTCCCCGCCAACATGAGAGATGTTAGATTTACCGTCCAAACCATGCCGAACAGTGTCACAGGCGATATCTCGAGCAGACTCGACAAGGAATTCACCATCACGCTCTCGCAACCCACCGGGGGATTGCCCACGAATTGGACCGTTTCCAGCACGGAGAACACTCACACCGTATCCATCGTGGACAATGACATTAAATTCGGCTTTGTGGAGCAGTCCACCACGGTCTTCGAGAAACCGGGGAGCGGTACCACCGTCGACATTGCGTTTCAGGTGACCGGAGCCACCGTTCCGGCAGGTGGTTTCTATATCCCGATGGAAATTACCGGTGAGGACAATTCCGTCCTCAGGGGCACCCAATCCGTGAAGTTGTCGCATTACAATGTGTTGCGAGAGGCTGAAAACGATGACACTGCCCTTAACAATATTGTTGGCTCAGGCGATGATTTGTTTATACGGAGCGCCGCAAGTTCGGGCGGCAATCCGCGCTTCACCATCACAATTCCGGATGACGCCGTTGCCGAACCCGGCGGAACCATCACTTTCACCCTGCCGGCATCGCTCACCTCCGTCTCCGGCGCCTCCAGGACGCACGAGTTGAAGATTGAGCCCAGCGACGGCAGGATATTCTTCACCGGAAGTCAAAACAGCAGCACGCGTCCCGAGGGGAGCGGCAAGCACACAGTCCTCGTCCAGTTCGACAGAGACTCGGGCGCGCCCTCGGGCGGTCTGCCTTTGAAACTGGAGATCACTTCCAGCAACGACAACAATCTCGTCACCTTCAACATGGACGGAACCCCGAACAACGTGAAGGACTTCATCGTTCCCGCAGGGCAGACGGAACAAGAAGTTGAACTCTACATTAACGATAACTCCAGTGGCGCAGCCAATCCTCCGGTTATCCTGACGATCATGAAGGGTGATAATTTCCCGAACGACTGGGGCCCCATTGAGCCGCTCGCAAAGATCCACACCCTCACCGTCACCAACGAGGATCCGCCAACCATCGGTTTTGCGAGCGCGGGTCAGGTGGTGAGCGAAGGAGTTACGGCCAAGGTCTCCTTCGAGTTTGCGGGTTACACGATTCCGAGCCAGGGAGTTACCCTCGAGATCGATGTTGAGGGAAGCTCCAACGCCAACATTACCGGAAACACAACCCTCCTTGATGCGAACTACCCCGGGTCTTCCCAAAATGGCATTCCCAACAGGATTTCTTTGAACTTGAGCGCATCGGACAACGCCGATCCCTCCTTCGACATCGTCATTCTGCAGAACACTCCTTCCGGCGGTGAAGAAGACGAGATCCTGACATTCACCTTGCAGAATAATCTGCCTTCGGGAACGAATCTTGGCATCAGCGAGCACAGGATTACCATCCCCGCTAATGGAAATGTTGCCCGCTTCAGTTCGGCCAGCGACATGGTCAACGAGGACGTCGTTGACGGCATGACAACTCTCCCGGTTTCCTTGTTCCGCGCAGGCGCACCAACGGACGGGCTGCCCTTGAAGATTGACATCGCTCCCGGCAGCGAGGACATTGTCACCTTCAACAGCGACAAAACAACTGCGGACAACTCGCACACCTTCACCGTTGGCCCAGGGAAAAAGACCGACAATGTCATCGTCTACATCATCAACAACTCCGATGATGCGGACCCTGACAACCAAGAGGTTGTGTTCACGCTCTCGGCTGACACCAGTAACAACTTCCCGGCCGAATGGGGCAGTGTGGATACCAGCAATAACCAGTTCACGCTGACCGTCGTTGACGATGACAATACGGTCACCGGCGGCGGCTTTTTCGGAAATTATGGTGGGGCGGCTAACGAAGATGCTGGTATGGCGACAATCAACGTTCAACTTACTGATGCTAGCTTCAATCCTATCCCCGCACCCTCGGGCGGGCTACCTTTGAAACTCGAGATCGTTGACAGTAGCGGCAATATTACCACCTCCAACCTTGTCACCTTCAACAGCGACGGAACAACCCCAGACAACTCGGGCACCTTCCGAGTTCCTGCGGGAATGACGGAGCACGACGTCCCCGTCTACATCATAGACAACTCAATTGATGAGGACCCCGATAGGCGGGAGGTTAACTTCAAGCTTTCGGCGGATAACAGTAACAACGATTTCCCGGCCGGATGGGAGGCGGAAGTTGGCCTTGATATTGGAATATTGTACGTTACGGATGACGACAACTCGGCAGGATCACCTCCGCGTTTGCCCGATCCCATCCGTCCGCCCACGCAGGAAACCTCTCCGAAGCCTGATGAATTCCAGAAAAAGGCAGAGGTAAACCCGTAGGGTAATCGAAGATTCCGATATAATGCGAACGAACGGCGGGAGAATTTGGAAAACTCCTACTTCAACGCAATTCTCCCGCCGTTTCTCTCTTCTCAAACTCTCAATAATCTCCCCAGATAATTTCCGGGTTTTTGCGTAAGTCAGCATCCGTCCGTACCCATTCCAGGAAGCGTCTTTTATGTTTCATGTGGGGGGTGCTATTCTTTTATCGGATCGTGCTCAGTCGGAATCGTAAAGGTAAATGAATTATATTGTGTTGGCGGTGTTTGCGGCTTTGATGGTGTTTCGTTATCGGGCGATGATGAAGTGTCAGGGAGAGTCTTATCCGCCGTATTTTTATGGCTTGTCGGCTGCTGTGATAGTTATCGGTTTTTATTGGGTTTTGGATATATGGAGCAGGGGGTATATCGTATTGGCGATGCTGATTGCCGCTATAACGGTGATTGATTTGATTGGTGTTGTGCTTATTATGTTAATGGAGCGGAATATAGCGACGAAAAGGAGAAATTGACATGAAAACACAGATGCAATCAGGGAAGGGATATGCAGGATGAACGCCATGGTAGAGGCTCATTGGGCGGTGGATGCATCTCATGTGGGATGGGCCGTTGCCGACATGGAGGGGCGGTTGGTGGCTCATGCTCCGTGGACGTTTCAATCGCAGGAAACCATACGCAAGACGCATGCCAAGGAGTTCTTTGCCGCGAGGATGGCGGTTTCCATAGCATACCACTCAGGCGTGAGGATTCTCCATTTATACGGGGATAATGATTACATGTATTCGAATAGGGAGGAGTTGGATCGCCAGCATCCTGATATGAAGGTTGAGGTGGTTATGTTGAGGGAAGAAAACAATTTTTCAAAGAAGTTCAATCCTGCCGATTATTGGAGCAAGAATTTCAAATTGGACGGGAGACTCCGAATGCAGGATTGGGATGAAAGCATGCATAATATGTTGAAGGAATTCAAGGCGACCAACAGCATGATAAGAAACCATTTTGCCGAGGAAAGGCTGATTAGAGAAAAGAAAGCAAAATCTTCTTTTGATGAGGAAAGGGTTCTCAAAATACGGTTGGATGATTTAAAGATTTCGGTTCGTCTTTCAAATTGTTTAATGAATGAGAATATCTCGACTATCGGGGATTTGATGAAGTATTCACGGAGGCGCTTGTTTACAATACAGGGCTTTGGTCGTGGATGTTTTTCAGAAGTTATTCAATTATTGGAAGAAGTTGGAAAGGAATATGATATGGTTTTGAGTTTAGGGAGGCGACTTATCGTCAGAGACAAGGGAGATGTTGGAGATTAGGGGGGACGGAGAATTTTCAAAAACAGCCGTGCAGCCCGTTAGTTTCGGCTTCATTTTGGGATATTGGATGAGATCCACATGAAGCGTACCGCTTTCACATAGTTGTTAATGCGTGAATTCGGAGGACAATCAGGCATTTTATGGAGGGGGATAAAAGGGGGAATCTTGAAGTGGCCGGCGCATAACAGGACGCACAACAAGTAGAAGTGAAATATTGAAGAGTGTAACGGCAATGATTTGGTTCGAACCGGTATGGATTGTGTATCTGTTTTCGCGCCTGTCCGCCCCTGTCCGGTCCCTGTCCGCACCCTCGGGCGGACTGCCCTTTGAAACTCGATATCGTTGACGGTAGTAGCGCGGCCTTACCAGCTCCATCCTTGCCACCTTCAACAGCGATGGAAATACCTTGGAAAACCCGCACAACTTCCGAGTTCCTACGGGAAGGACGAGCCACAATGTCACCGTCTGCATCATAGACAACGATGATGATGCAGGCCCCGGCAACCAGATGGTTAAGTTCAATCTTTCAGCTGACAGCAACAACAACTTCCCGGCCGGATGGGGGGTGGAGGAATTCTTTGATATTTTCACGCTGGCTGTCACAGATGACGACAATTCTGCGTCAGCGCCCCCGCCCCCGCGTTTGCCCGCTCCCATCCGTCCGCCCACGCAGGAAACCTCTCCGAAGCCTGATGAATTCCAGAAAAAGGCAGAGGCAAACCCGCAGGGGCGGGGGGAAGAATCTTCGGGGAGCGGCGGTCGCACGCGAATCTCATGCAGCGGGGATATGATACCGAATCAGTGCCGCTAGAGGGGGGCGTTTTTCGGCGATTATCGCCGGGTTTTTGGGGGTGCGGCATATCGCGCATATTGAGGTTGACTGTCCCCCCGATTGTGCTAGGCTGTATTCGTGACCTCAGGTTACTATCGTAGAGTGTAATGGGACGGGGGATGCTAGCCAACGACCAAAACGGCGTCCTATTGCTCTCTATGTGCCGGCAGGATTGATTTAACGCTACATCAATCCTGTCGGCACTTAGTTTCAGGGACGGCCATTAATGGAGCCGGGCCTGTAAAACCGGAACGGACGGTTCTCTCTCCTATGATTACTTGCAAGATTTAAATTCGTAATCGGGAAAATTCTCGAACACGCGTTTACCCCCGAGTGCGCGGAAGAACCCGTTGAGAAGTTTCACGGCAACAGTGATAATAGTCTTGCCCGGATCCGCACCTGGATTTGATGCGTTCATAGAAGTTATGCAGGCAGGGGTTTGTATTTCTTGGTAATGAGCGCGCATTGCACCGGTTTGGCGCGGACGGTTTTGTTGTCCCGCTTGCTGATACGGTCGAGAACCAATGTGGAGGCAAAGATGGAAACTATGGAAGCCAAAAACAAAGCAGCCCATGAAAAGAGTCGGATTTTATAGGGCTTTTACTCTACCTGTTTTTTTCGTATAATGCACGGAGGGGTGGTTCGATATTTGTAAAGTAAACGGCATGCTACAATGGACACCGAGACGGAAGAGAAACTAACCGGACAACAATATCAAATTGACAGGCTGAGTGACAAAGTGGAAGCAAAAATGGAAACTATGGTAGCCAAAAACAAAGCAGCCCATGCCGAAAGTGAATCCGCTATCGATAGGTTGAGTAATGCGGAGGCTATTGGAGAACTTCGATCGGACTATGAAAAGGCTATTGGAGAACTTCGATCGGACTATAAAAAGGCTATTGGAGAGTTTCGCACGGATATGGAGAAGAGCATCAGTTCCAACACCGCGAAGTTAATGACTTTTACAGGTATCGCTATCGCCGTTTTAGGTGTTTTTGTCTCTATTGTAAGTTTGATTATCAATTTATTCGTCTAATAATAAACAGTCGCAAGAATCCGCTCGTCTAAATCCCCGAACTTGGCGAGGGTTTCTGGGAAGAAACTAACCGAACTGCAACCTCAACAGGACATGTTGAAGAACAGTGTGGAGGTGAAGATGGAAACCATGGAAGCAAAAAACAAAGCAGCCCATGCTGAAAGTGGATCCGCTATTGAGCGGCTTATTGCCGGCAATGAACGGTTTCGGTCGGACATAGAGAAATCTCTTGGGGAGCTCCGCACGACCATAGAAAAAACTCCGGAATTCTTCTCTTGGAGATAGCGGGTGTGGTTGGTCTTGGCTTTGCTGTTATGAGTTTGATAGTCGGCTTGATAGTCAGCTGATAAACATCTGCAATAGCTCTTAAATTTTACCGCCATTGATGCTTGTGTAGTCTCGGTAGTTATTCTCCCATGGTCCGCTCAATCACTCTGCAATTCCTATATTGCCAAGGTCAATCACGGCCCCAAACAGGCAGATGTTTTTGACGTTCGCTGTATGGGAAGCGATACGGGCAATTCAGCGAATCAGCACAAGCAATAGGATAATTCGGCAAACCTGCGGCATTCCAATACGGATAGGGGCTTGTGACAACAGGTATATCACTCCGTTTTGCAAGTATCCGCGCGCCTTCCGTCCTCCGAGAACCGCCGTAATTCTCCCGCGTCCGAAAGCTTAAAATCGAGTTAAAGATTCTTGACATTGGGCGATTGTGTGCTATCTTTCTGCATAATGCGTTGGAGTCGGGAATATATCTTATATGCGTAATGTTTTTCCTGCCGCCCCACGTGCGTGGGGAGTGATGTTTCGGCGGTCCGTGCTGTGGCCCGTCGGAGCATTTTTATTGCTGGCGATTACGGGACTTTCTTCTTCATCGGAAGCCGACGAGCCGCTGTTTGCGCGCTCGGTGCACCAGCTTGAGCGCTTGTGGAGCGGCGTGCTCGGATGCACGCACCCGGGCGAGGGCGAACCGCGCA
>JAPOUU010000103.1 GCA_026708505.1 Hyphomicrobiales bacterium
GTGCGTGGGGAAGCGTCGGGAACGTTTCCGATGCGGGCAGTCCACAGGTTTCGACATCAACGACCTTCACGCTGACGATACCGAGTGCGTCCATCGGTTTTGCGGAAGCGAGCTCTTCCACTTCCGAAGGCAATACGCCGAGCGACATCGTATTGTCGCTTCCGTCTCTGGAGCGGCAGATTACGCTTGCGCTTGCCGTCGCAGGAAACGCGACTGCGACCGACGACTACAGCCTTGCAGTAGTGGGCGGCAGCTACGACAAGTCGTCCGGCGTTTTGACGATACCGGCGAGGACGAAAAGAGTCACTTTCACCGTGAGCGCCGTTGATGATACCATTGCCGATTCCGGTGAGACCGTCACATTTAGGTTGTCCGAGCGTGCCTCTCCGAACACCCTCCCGGAGGACTTGCGTCTTGGCGATTCGGTTTCGCATACGGTTACGATTACGGACGACGAGAGCAAGGTCGGGATCACGCAGACGGGCAGGGTCGGCACCTTGAACGAGCCTGACACGGGACAGGCATCAACGGTTTCGGTGCCGGTCGGCGCGCTGGGCGGTGCAACCGCCGCCGCTGCGCTTGCCGCGGTAATGACCGAGGATGCCGTCTTGCAGGTTTCACTCTACGGTGCCGGTTTTGTAGGTGACCAGGAAGTGCGTCCGTTGGATCGTAACAACCCGCGCAATCCCGACGGCAGCGAGGACTACACCATCGGTACGCTCACCATCGACAAAGACACGGGAACGGGAAGCCTTGACATCACGATCATCGAGGATGCGTTCCCCGAAGGGCGCGAGTGGGCGTTCTTGCGCATCAGCGATCCGAACGGCGCATTGCCGCAGGGCTGGACGGTGGATCCGGATCACAGCGACTATCGTTTGATTATTTACGGCAATGACAACGGCATTCGCTTTGCGGAATGGCCTCGTAACAACCCGGGCGGTACCGCAGGGCTTTCGGCGACCGTCAGCGAGGGCGGTGAGACCAATATGGTTGTGCTGCTAAGCAATCTTGCGCCGGGCCGTCTTGTTGCGGAGGCTCGGGGCAGGGGTATTGCGGCCTTGATAGATGTGCCGGAGGAATACGAGGATGACATTCGGATAACAAACGTGAACGCCCAAAGGAGCGTTTACAATCAGGAGAGCGGAAGGTTCTTTATGTACCGCATCCCGGAGAGAGGTTGGTTGTTTCTTCCCCGCAGTGACAAAACCGGCACTTGGCGGGAAGCGCATAACGATACTTCACAGGATGTTTCACCGCACGTTGCAGGAGTTCTAAAGATCGAGGTTTTGACCGACGGCGACCGGGAAGAAGAGGTTATCGAGATAACGCTGAGGGACGAAGCAAATCCTTCGTCCGAGTCCCGTGCGTGGGGAAGCGTCGGGAACGTTTCCGATGCGGGCAGTCCACAGGTTTCGACTTCGACGACCTTCACGTTGAGAATACCGGGTGCGAACGATAATATTTTCTTCGAATTGCCGGATTCGGAGGTTATTGAGGGCGTCTCAACGACCGTGGATGTCGTGATAACCCCGCAACTCACAGCACCAGCAAGTGTTTTACTGAATTCCCCAAGTAGCAATGTCACCATCACAAGCTCGCACTATAGCAACGGCGTCCTCACGCTTCCCGCTTCGACCGATAAGGTGACGCTGACTCTGGAGACAACGAAGGACACGAACACCGATGACGATACCGTCACACTTACGCTTTCCGAACGCCAGGCCCCCAACGCCCTTCCGGCCAGCCATGAAATCGGGCGTTCCACGCATGCATTGACAATTCTTGAGGAGCCGATGATCACCTTTGGAGGCGGCGCACCGACGAATGGAATACATGCACGTTTGAATGAGCCGGGCACAACGAGCGTGATGGTGGATACCGTGTCGAATGCGTCCGCATCTTTGCTCGGGGAACTGGAAGGGGTCGTTTTGGATGTCGTTGCGAGCTTGCAGGCAGGATCGGTGAATTCGGACGGCACGGCGGACTTCACGATCGGGACGCTGACGCTGGATGCGACGGGCACGGGAAGTTTCAGTTTCACGGTTAATGACGACAGCCTGACGGAGGCCGATGAAACTGTCACGCTGTCACTTGCTGAAAGCAGCGCGAGTCCGATTCCCTTGCCGCCGGGATGGGTGCTTTCGGAGGAGACATATAAAATCTTGATTGAGACGAACGACAATGCCGCACGTTTCTCGGAATGGCCCCGGAACAATCCGACTTATGCGCAGCTCGAAGGAGAAGTTATTGAGGGGGGGAATTATGTGCCCATAAGCGTGTTGTTGACGAATCCCGCACCCGTTGACGGACTACCCATCGAGATAGTAGTCGAGAGCGGGCACGAAGACGATGTTGCCTTTAGAGTTGTCAATAACGATCATTTAGACTGGGATGCCGATACGAACATCTTAACGGTCAAGGCAGTTTCTCACGCCGGGGGTGCGGCTTTGGAGGTTGGTGCGCCCAACGACGATCTGGCAGAGGGATCCGAGGAGATTACCATCACCATGCAGGCGGCTTCGGGTTTCCCGTTTTCTTGGGGAACGGTCGCCAATGTCGCCGATCCCGGCACGCCGACCTCGCTGACCTATACACTTACCGTCAAAGACCACGCGGCGCGTTTTGCGGCATGGCCTCGTCATAATCCGACTTATGCGCAACTCGAAGGAGAAGTTTTTGAGGGAGGGAATTATGTTCCCATGATTATATTATTGAGCCAACCCCCGCCCGCCGGCGGGCTTCCCATCGAGATAGCGGTGGAGAGCGGGCACGAGGGCGATGTTGCCTTTAGGGTTGTCAATAACGATCATTTAGACTGGGATGCCGATACGAACATCTTAACGGTCAAGGCAGTTTCTCACGCCGGGGGTGCGGCTTTGGAGGTTGGTGCGCCCAACGACGATCTGGCAGAGGGATCCGAGGAGATTACCATCACCATGCAGGCGGCTTCGGGTTTCCCGTTTTCTTGGGGAACGGTCGCCAATGTCGCCGATCCCGGCACGCCGACCTCGCTGACCTATACACTTACTGTCAATAACAACGCGGCGCGTTTTGCGAAATGGCCACGAGGTAGCGGGACTTTTGCCCGACTCGCAGAAACGATTACCGAGGGAGATTCGAGTAGTGCGGCCAACATAGTCGTGTTGTTGACGAACCCCGCACCCGTCGGCGGGCTTCCCATCGAGATAGTGATGGAAGGCGGGAACGAAGACGACGTTGTCTTCATGAATGTTAATTCTAACGAATCAACTTGGAATGACACAGAGAAGATATTGAGGATCAACCATGGCAGAACGGCTGCGAGTTTACGGATCACTGCGGTTGACAACGATGATATAGAGGGCACCAAAGTGATTCCCATCACCATGCGACAGTCGACTTCGGGCTTCCCGTCTGACTGGGGATTCGACAATCTTCCCGATCCCGGAGGAACGCCGACCTCGCAGACCTATACTCTCACTATCACGGATGACGAAGAGTCGACCATCGGTTTTGTGGAAGCTTCCTCCTATGTTGTCGCACCCGCTAGGAGCGGCCAAACCATTCGTGTCCCCATTAGCATGCAAGTGGAGAATTATACGATTAGTCCAACCGACCGGTTCAAGTTTGACGTCACCGGCACAGCCGGTTTGAGCGACGCGAGCTATAACGGCGTCAATCTCACAACCCCCTTGGCAGTGTCTTTAGGGGCCACTATTACGAGTTTCAACATCGATATCAACCATGACGCAACACGCACAGCACCCGAAACCATTATCCTTACTCTCAGGCCGGGCGCGGGCAACCTGCCTCCGGGAATGATTCCCGAAGGTATCACCAGGCACACCATTAACATCCATCCAGCCGGAAATAACAGCGTCTACTTTGCTGACCACACGTTTGCTGTCACCCCTGAAGAATTCGGGAGGAAAACTCTAACCATCGGGCTTAGCGCTCCCGCGACGCAACCCCTTCCTCTCAGGCTCTTAATAACCGGCGGAAACGGATTGGTCTATTGGGAAAATCCGATAGGTCACGTTCGTTATCCCGACAATCATATTGATATCACTATTCCGGCATATCAAAGAAGTTTCCGTATTGAAACTGCCAATCTCGTTCTTGACGCTAGAAACTTGTCAGAAACGCAGAATTTTGCCACCGTCACGCTGATGGAGCGTGAAAACTTTCCTTTTGCTTGGGGACGCGTAGATGACTTAAACGGCGGCAACATACAAACTATTCATGCGAGGCCGCCTGACGCAGATTGAGAGACTTCTCCCCCCGTCCGCCCGAATCCGATTTTCATAGAGACGCTCTGTCCACTTCCCGGTAACCGCTCTTGCGCCGCAGGCTGCCGAAGCGCAAACATGGGAGGAGGAGTCAAATATGCGTTGCGGGTTTGTCATACAATTCGATCTTCGCCCGTAGCGGAGGCAGGGATGCAAGCGGATGTCTTGCCGTTTGTTTCCGAACTCTAACCCAAAAGTACTTTCAATTTCGTTCGTTCCGGATTGGCGGGGGAATAAATCTTTATCTGGTGGCGGCAGGATTGACGAGTATAGGTTTTGGAAATCAATCCTGCCGACCGTAGAGATAACAAAGCAACAAATCATTCCGGCCTGCTAGTCCCCGGATCCGTTGCCACTCTACGATACGAGAGCAACCGTGCGGCGAATCCGATCCGGTTGCACTCGAGACATTTATAGCAAGCGACCTGCAAAAACACAATCGATAACGGGATATTGGAGGGAATCGGGCGTAATCCTGCGCTAGCCGTTGTTTATTAAAATGCGAATCAGTGCTTGAAGGGGTGATTCGGCATGCCGTCCGGCAAATTGGACGAATTGCCTCCGCGATATGAAGCCTGCCGACAACGCCGGAAGGGCTTGTTCAAATTACCGGTCTCCCGGGGCAATTTCGGGGCAGGTTTCTCGAGGGGGATGGAGGCGGGGTTTCAATGAAAAAGAAACATGAGATCGGGCAAAAATTTTCAAACGGAAAGTTTTGGAGGCGCGCCGCAGACGGGTGTGAAGCGGGCAGGGCGCCGGGGATGGCGCGAGAGGGATGTTGCGAGGAGGATGCTACGAGAGAGATGCTGCGAGAGAGAGGTTGCGAGAGGGATGTCGGGAGAATGGACTTTTGACGTTTTCAAATTCAACGCCTCTGCATCATGGGGCGGGATTGCTCCCGTATCCCGTTTTTGGTCTGCGCCGCCCGTTCCCGAGGGGCCGACAGAGGAGAGGCGCCTTTTCGCCGAAATCCCGGAACGATTCGCGAGAATCACCCCGTATTGCGGCGGTTTTCCGGTCTCCCGAAACCCCCCGAATATCGCCGAAAATCCTTTAAAATCGCCTCGTAAGTGCCCGGATTATCCGGAAAAAGCTTGAGTTCCGGGGGAACGTACGGCCGGATGCAACTCCTGCAAACCAAGCCAAAGGCGCCCCGGCATTTCCAACGATTTGCCGGGGCGTGCCTGTGTTTGAATGCAATGCGGGGCGAAATTGTGCTATTGCTTTCGTATGAAACGGCGAACGCGTCCTTCGCGTCCGCCTCTCCGCCGATTCGGCGGCTTTCTTCGGCAGTTTGGAGGATTTGGCATAATGACGAAACAGATTCCGCATTTCATCAACGGCAAGCACGAGCCGGGCGCGTCCGCCCGTTCCGGCGAGGTTTTCAATCCCAATACCGGGCAGATTCAATCGAAGGTCGCCTTTGCCTCGAAGGGCGAGGTGGATGCCGCGGTCAAGAGCGCGAAATCCGCCCTTCCCGAGTGGTCCGCGATCAACCCGCAGCGCCGCGCGCGGGTCCTTTTTCAATTCAAGCGGCTCCTTGAAGACAATATGGACGAGCTCGCGCAAATCCTCTCCGCCGAGCACGGCAAAACCATCGCGGATTCCAAGGGCGACATCCAGCGCGGGCTTGAGGTGGTCGAGTTCGCCTGCGGGGTTCCGCACCTTGCCAAGGGCGAATTCACCTCGTCGGCGGGAACCGGCATCGACATGTATTCCATGCGCCTGCCCGTCGGCGTGTGCGCAGGCATCACCCCTTTCAACTTTCCCGCTATGATCCCGATGTGGATGTTTGCCCCGGCCGTTGCATGCGGAAACACCTTTGTATGCAAACCTTCCGAAAAGGATCCCTCTCTCCCGTTGCGTCTCGCCGAGCTCTTCATCGAAGCGGGCGCGCCTCCGGGAGTTCTCAACGTCGTCCACGGCGACAAGGAATGCGTCGACTTGCTGTTGTCGCATCCCGACATCGCCGCCGTGAGTTTCGTGGGCTCCTCGTCCATCGCCGAATATGTTTATGCCAACGCCTCCTCGAACGGCAAGCGGGTGCAGGCCATGGGCGGGGCGAAAAACCACATGGTCATCATGCCCGACGCCGATATGGAGCGGGTCGTCGACGACCTCATCGGTTCGGGCTATGGATCCGCGGGCGAGAGATGCATGGCAATTGCCGTTGCCGTTCCCGTCGGAGAGGAGACGGCCGAGCATCTCATGGAAAAACTCGTGCCCCGCGTTGAAAGTTTGCGCGTCGGTCCCTCCCAGGATCCCCAAAGCGATTATGGGCCCCTCGTCACCGCGCAGCACCGCGACAAGGTCAAGGGCTACATCAACATGGGAATCGAAGAAGGTGCAACGCTTGCCGTCGACGGCAGGGATTTCAGCCTGCAGGGATACGAGGACGGATTCTTTCTGGGGGCTTCGTTGTTCGACAATGTCACCGCCGGGATGCAATCCTACAAGGAGGAAATCTTCGGCCCCGTCCTTCAAGTCGCACGGGCGCCTAATTTTGAAGAGGCCATAGCGCTTCCCACTACCCATGACTACGGCAACGGCGCCGCCGTTTACACCCGCGACGGCGATACCGCCCGCGAGTTCGCCGCGAGGGTGGGGGTGGGCATGGTCGGTGTGAATGTTCCCATTCCCGTGCCGCTCGCCTATTACAGTTTCGGCGGGTGGAAACGTTCCGCCTTCGGCGACATGAACCAGCATGGAATGGACGGCATTCGTTTCTATACCAAACTCAAGACCGTCACTTCGCGCTGGCCCTCCGGCGTCAAGGAAGGCTCTGATTTCTCCATACCGACGATGAAGTGAGGTCTTCCGTTCCGTTGCGGAACGTTGGACGTCGCCGCGAATCGGGAGATTTGGCGGAATGCCGCGCCCTTCAAAACGGGTCGGGCTTCGGGGCGGAGAATTCGGAAAACTCAAACCGGGCAGGGATTCACAACATGCACCGTCTTCGATGGTTCACGGTCTTGCCGTTCGCGACGGCCGCCGGCGCACGCCTTTTCCCTCCGTTAGTCTCCTACAATATGACGGAGCCTTCTCTCTTGCGCCTCGACGTTTGCGGAACGTTCCGCCGGCGATATTCGATGACGCCTTCGTATTTAAGATATCGGGCAATCTTGATGATTGCTTCCGCCGACTGGTTTGCAGTCGCCGGAGGAACGGATACGTTTGCTTTTTCCCGGTATGAAAAACCTTTGCCTTCTACGCACCCTCTTTTTATGCTCAACCCCGTCAACTCGTCCAACCGGATTGATTCGTCCTTCGCTCCCGCTTCATCGATCATTTGATACAAAATTATCTTCCAGTATGAAGTTTTGATCTTGTTCCCGTTAATCACGGCTTTCTTAATCCTGGTGTATTCCAGGTTCGGCAGGTCTTCTATTCCCGTTTTTGGTTTCTCTTTGACCGAGCGGATGCTTTTGCCGGCAACTTCATTCATGAGGCAGCCTCCTTGTCTTCGTCCATGCGGTTCGATATCGCCGGTCGGGTCTCTACTCTCATATAAACCTCCAAATCGTTGCTACCGAGGACGGCGGCGACAGGGCTCGGACATGCCCGAGGAGGAAAATGTTGGGCCGTAAGGATTCCGCGCCCTGTCGCTGAATCCACCATACCACAGTTCTCGAAGCCGGGAACGCTCATCCTTCGGAGAGGCGAATCGGCGTGGCATCGCCGGCATGGCATGAACGGCGTCTGCTTTCATGTCCGGGGCATCCGCCCCGCGCCGCTGCCTGCGGCGCCGGGGGAGGCGGCGGCTTCTCCGCCCCCGCATCCGCTCCCGCAAGCAAACGGGGTTTTCCCTTTCGTTACGGAGTGCATCCGAGGAAATCACAAATCATCGAATCGCAAACAGGTCCGCGCTGCGGGGCTGCCGAGCGCTGCGGGAGGACGGTCATGTCGGGGAAAAAAGGGTGGCGGGGGGATGTTGAGGGTTTACCAAATGTCTCTACGATACATCCATCAACAGCCCCTCCACCACTGCCGACAGGGTAATACAAGAATCAAGATTTTGCCAAATAAAAATGCAATTCTTCCAAACAAAGGGCGAAAACCCTCGATATGCGCGGGATTTTGTTGATAAAAAATTATTGAAAAAGGACCGCGCCCCAAGAAAATTCTTGGGCAAAGTGATTCGTTTTGCCGATTATTCGAATTTGTTCCCGAATCGGTATTTTCTGCTATCATGTCGAAACGGCGGCGGGAACGTTGGCGACCGTACCGTAGAGTTTTTTGGTAAACCCCCAGCATCCCCCGCCGTTCCACCCTCCGAAATCCATGCCGAGCATAATGCCGCAGAGTTCGGGAGGAGTGCGACCGCTCCGGGCGCGAGAAACCGTTCGGATGCAACCCGGAAATTCCGGCCGCTTCGAATTTCTTGGTTGGCGGGAATCTCCATGGCGTGAAATGCGGTTCTATCAGGTTTTTTGCTATCTGCCGCTTTGGACGGCAAACCGAATTGCCGCGTCTCCCTGCATGCCGCCCGACATCAAGGCATGTCCGCGCATGCCCGCCGCGGTTATGGAATCATTTTGACGAATCCCGTGCGAGCGCATAACATCTCGGAGTGAAGAAAGAAGGCAACGAAGCGGGTGAAGGTCCCACGGCCGAATATGCCGCCCTGGTCGCAAGCGGGGAGTTGCGGCCCGACCCTTCGCAATCCCAAGCCGCCGCAAAACTCCAAAGCCTCCACCAACTTCTCTCCCGCGACGAGCCCCGGCGCTTCGGCATTCCGGGATTTCGCCGCAAGCGCAGCCCGCCCAAGGGGCTGTACATGTGGGGCGGGGTGGGGCGCGGCAAATCCATGCTTATGGATATGTTCTTCAACGGCGTGCCGGTGAAAAAGAAACGCCGCATCCATTTCCACGAGTTCATGAAGGAGGTTCACGCGCGCATATTCGCCCGTCGAAAAGAATCGACCGATGCGGGCGATCCCGTTCTTCCGGTTGCGCGGGATCTGGCGGGAGAAATCCAACTGCTGTGCTTTGACGAGTTTCAGGTTGCCAACATTGCGGATGCATCCATTCTCAGCCGCCTGTTCAGCGCGCTTCTCGATGCCGGACAGGTGGTCGTCGCAACTTCCAACCGCGCTCCCGATGATCTCTACGAAGGCGGACTTCACCGCGACCGCTTTCTTCCGTTCATTTCCCTCATCAAGAAGCGCCTTGAGGTTTTGCATTTGGACGGCGGCGCGGATTATCGTCTCGGCCGCATGAAGGGGCGGCAGAATTTCTTCTCCCCGCTCGGCGCGGACGCCGCAAGCGCCATGCGCGAGACTTTCTCCCGGCTGACCGACCGGCGCTCCGGGGCGCCCGCGCGCATCGCCGTTGATCCGAACAGTTCCCGCATGCTCGAGGTGCCTTGCGCGAGCATGGGCGTCGCGCGGTTTTCGTTTGCCGAATTGTGCGAAAAACCCCTGGGCGCGTCCGACTATATGGCGATTGCGCGCAACTACCACACCGTGTTGATTGAAGACGTGCCGCAGCTTTCAAAAGAAAAGCGCAACGAAGCCGCACGCTTTGTCATTCTTATCGATACGCTTTACGAGGCGCGCGTGCGGATTTTTCTCTCGAGCGCCGCCGCGCCGGGAAATCTTTATGTTGAAGGCGACGGCAGTTTCGAGTTTCGGCGCACGGCTTCGCGCCTGGAGGAGATGCTCTCGGATGATTACGCGCTTCGATAGTTCACGCCTGTTGATTCCGGCGTTCCCTGCATTTCCGGCGTTCCGGCCCGTATCCGCCCTTCCTGTGAAACCTTGCGGAATTCACTTCGCGCTTTTTCAAGCGTTGCGGCAATTGGCTTTCTTTTCAATCTCGCGGCACTTGTCCATGATGTCTTCGAACGGGTCTGCATCACTCTGCAAAAAACCGTTTTCGTTCATGTAGTTGTAATCTTTTTTGAGTGCTTTGAGCGCCTCGCCTCCGGGAACGAGGACAAGTCCTCCGGAAACGGCCATCTCGTAGTTGATGCGTTCCCCCTTAACGTCTTTTTCCATGAAGAACATGCTTTGGTGTTGCATGACCCTTGTCGCCAGGTCGTTGTCCTGTAATGCCGCATCCATATAACCGCCGGCATCCAGGCGTGCGAGGTCGTACCAATGGCGGGCGAAACGTTTTTCGTTCCGGCTGCGCTCTCTCAGGCAGTAGACATGAACGGCCAGCGCCTTTTCCCAGCAGGTTCGCTCAATTAACATGATGCGCGGCGCGGCTTCGGGAAGAACAAACCCTTCCAGATGCCCGGCAATATCGCAGACAATGTTTCGTTGCTCGAAGGGCTCGCCCGTGGAGCGCGCTCCGAACTCTAATACGACCGAAGGTTTGACGTAGTCGGAAGTTTCCGTCAAAGGTGTGTAATCAACGAAAACTTTGTCCTCGTGAGCGCGTAAGCTCGCATCGTTGGACAGTCCGTCGCGCTTGAGCGCTTCGTCCAGCACGGGCACAACGGAAAGGACAATCCATTCCGGCAAGCGCGTCCGCACCGCACGCGACCACTTTTCTCCCTGGCTGCGTGTTGGCGGTAAGGCGTTCTCCCTGTCGCCGACCATCTCGGGAATGATCGTCCGGATGTCGTAGGTCAGGTCAATGTCTTCGGAAAACCGCTGGATGGCTCCGTATCCCTTGGAAAGGGAGGTGCCGCCCTTGAAAACCAAATGTTCCCCGAAGGGCGCGTCAAAGAGTTCCTTAATCGCCCATACGACCCAGATGTCCTTCTCCAGAAGAAAGTCTTTTTGGCGGCTTATTTTTGCGGCGAGTTCAAAAGTTTTACGTTTTTCATCCGCAGGTAAATGCAAAAACGATTTAGCCATTTGCCACAAACTCGCTGACTTCCTTGGCAAGCCAAGACGGCAGTTTCGGACAAGCGTCTGCCATTTCGCGCAGGTCCGAGGGAGATAGATCGTTTTTAAGTTTGTGTAAAATATCGGCGGCATATAGCGAACCTTCCCAACCGGCAACCCTGAGCACTCTTCCGGGCGTTCTGTCGCCGACACTGAAATACCAACGAGATGCATGACGCAATTCTACCGACTCCGAGTCGCCAAATTTCAACCATCGGCTCGGGCCGGAAGTGATGTAAATGATGCGCATCGGATTTTGTGTCGTTAGCCCTAAGACGTTGGCGGTAGCCGAGGGAATAGGTAAGACGAATTCCCCGACGGCGCGTGCGAAGTTCTTGGTCACCAGATGCACCGAAGGCGGGTATTTGAGGAAACGATCTCCAAGACGACCCTCAAGAAGACGAACATAAAAACCGCGGTGCACCCGTAATAATTGCCCACGCTCGGCCAGGCGCGACAACGCCTTGTCAACGGTCGCACGGCTGCCGAGATGCAGCAAAGCCTTGGCGTGGATTACTTCGCCCTCGGGCCGCTCTTCGGCATATTCCATTATGGCTTTCGTGAGCGTTTTCATTTTCCTTGCCCCGTGTTCCTGTTACTGCCAGAAGTATAGCCTTATTTCTGACAGTTGTCCAAATCCGATTGAATAAAACCCGGATGCAGACGCCCGATCGCTTGTTTTCCGATGGTTTTGGAGGCTTCGAAATTCCGCGGAAAACGGGCGAAATCCCCCCCGAATCAGACCGAATCACCGGCGTTTCGCGCAATCAGCGAGACCCCGCAATTGACTCGAATCGGGCATGATTCGATAATGGAGGCAGGGTGCGTTAAGTCCGTTGCGCTGTGATTACGGTCTACACAAAAAGGAGGAAAAATGAGGACGATACCGGCAACGGCTTTCGTAATCGCCCTGGCGGCGTTTGTATCCGATGCGGCTCCCGTTCTCGCGGGCGGCGGAATCCATTCGTGCTTGGAGGATTGGACAAGCAGTGAATGCATCGATATAAACAATGTCCGTGATCCCGACAATGCCGAAAACGGCAGGGAAACGGCGGATTCCGGCGATGCAATCCCGGACGCCTCAAAGCAGTCCAACGATGAACCCGAGGAGGCGCAATAAAAGCCGAAATCTAAAGCTTCGCCCGAAGGCCCGTGCGCCGCGCATGATCATGCATCGGCGCGCGGCGCGGATTTTGCGGATATTTCCCGCGTATCTGCCGCCGGGCCCGCGGCACCGGGCGGCGGGCGGAATCGGGGGGCAAGCCCGCGTTCCGGCGTGTCCGCCTTCTCTACGCCCTTGAAGCTCCCGGTGCTCCCGCGAGCCGTTCTCCCAGCGCACGAATCCAGGGACTGGCCTGCGCCGTTCCCAGGCAAACATCCCGCAGCACGCGCAGGGCGCCGCCTTCGCCTTGAAACAAGCGGTGCGTTCCCTCCGTAATCGCCGCCATCACGAGATTGTCGAAGCGGCGCTTGCGCTCGTAGCGCTCGAGCAGCATCAGGGAATCCAGCGGCAGGCCCAGACGCGCGCTCTCTTCCAACAGTTCCTCCAAGGCGAGAACGTCCTGCAGCCCCATGTTCAAACCCTGTCCGGCAAGCGGGTGAACCACATGCGCCGCATCTCCCGCGAGCAACACTCCTTGCGCGCCGTAACGCCGCGCCAATTGCAGCCGGATCGGATAAGAAAGCCGTTTGCTCTCCAAAGAAAGTTTTCCGTAACGTCCGCCCGTGCGCCGCTTCGCTTCTTCGAGAAACGCTTCTTCCGGGCAGCGGGTCAGCGCCTCCGCCGCCTTGGGCGTTTCCACCCACACCAGCGAAAAGCGCCGCCCGGGCAGGGGCAGGATGGCGAAAGGGCCCGAGGGTAAAAAATATTCTTGTGCGACGCCGTGATGCTCGCGCTCATGGGACAGCACGGCGGTGAGCGCGCAGGCTCCGTAACGCCACCCGGTGGTTTCGATGCCGGCGTCGGCGCGAAGCTGCGAACGCGCGCCGTCGGCCGCGATGCATAAACTTGCATTAACGGATTCGCCGCTCTCGAGGCGCGCCTCGATGCGGTTGCGTTTGTGCGTTTCGCACCGTACGACTTTCGCCGGCGCAGAACGGCGAAGTTCCTTGTTGCGTTGCACGGCGCGCTCCAGGCCTTCGCGCAGATGGCGGTTTTCGATCATGTAGGCGAGGGGAGGGGAACGGGGGGTTTTCTCTTGGGGAAATGTCAGGAAGAAGGGCGAACAGCCGCCGCTCGGGGACCCGTGGGAGACGACCATCTCCTCGACAGGTTGCAGCGAAGATTCCATTCCCTCCAGCACGCCCAGGCGTTCCAGCAGCCGGAAGGAAGATGTCGAAAGCATGGACGCCCTGGGATCCTGGCCGTCGGACGGCGGCGCGGCGGCGGCGTCCAGCAGCAGCGTTTCAAATCCCGCGCCCGCGCTTGCCAACGCCATGGTCGCGCCGACGAAGCCGCCGCCGGCAACGAGTATTTGCGTGTTCGAGGGAGCGTTCATTGTGCCTGCTTCGTCCGCTTGGACGGCTTCGCGAGTATCAGCAGGTTGCCCGCGAGAATGAGCGCAATGCCGGCGAAGGCTTCGATGCTCCATTTGAAGTCTTCGAAAAAATAGGAGATGGTGAGCGCGACAATTGGAATCAGCACGGCGACATACGCGCCTCTTGCCGCGCCGATGCGCGCAATCATGCCGAAGTAAAGCGTGAAGGCAAGCGAGGATGCGATGGCGCTCAAATACAGCATCGATAAAATGTAGGGCATCGTCGCATCGAAATTCAACTCCCCGTTTTTCACGTATGCGTAAACAAGCATGAGCGCGCCGCCGTATGCCATGGCGTAAGTCGTTGCGGTCAGGGCGGGGATTCCGGCGCGGTTGTTGCGCAGATGAATCATGTTGCCCAGCGATGCAAAATAAATCGACAGCAGCACAAGCAAAATGGCCCGGAATGTTTCGGGATCGTTTTGCAGCGATTGCAGGTCTTGTACAAAAAAGAGCGCAACGCCGAAGATTCCCAGAACGGCGGCAAACAGGACTTTCCCCTCAAACGGAAATTTGAAAAACAGGCTTTGATTGCAGGCGTTGATGATGGTGATGAGGCAGAACAGCACGGCGACCAGTCCGCTGGTGAGCACATCCACGCCGAGATAAAAAATCCAATAGCTGACGCCGAATACCAAGGCTCCCTGGACCGCCATCCAGAGATGGTCGGCAGGCGTGAGCGCCTGTTTTTGTTTCTGCCGCCGCTGCGCGGCAAGCATGAACGGCAGCAAGAGCAGCGCGCCGAGGAGAAAACGGTAGGCGATGGAGGTCTCCGTCGGCACCTCGCCGAACTGATAGGTGATGATATACCAACTTCCGCCCCATCCCAGCGTGACCAGTGTGTAGGAAAGCAGGTCAAGCCGTCCCATGGGCATCGGCAGCGGGGCCGGGCGTGCGCCGGATGTCATTTGAATGCCGCCGACTCCATCGCCTAGGGCTTCATCGCTTCCCTTGGCAGGCGGATGGGAAAGTTTTCACGCAAACTGTCATCGAGCGCATCCGGAATGTGATCGGGAAAATGCTCGGACAAGATGCGTTGTTTTGCCTTGGTCGCCTGCTCAACGATGTCCGGGCGTTCTTCTTCAACCCATTCTTTCGGCGACGAGCGATTGGCAAGTTCGGGATAGAGATACTCGCGCTGCATGAGATCGAGGGTTTGGGCGTGTCCGAGATAATGTCCGGGACCCTCAAGGCACACTTGCCGCATGACTTCCAGCGAGAGAGTCGCGTCATTAACTTCGATGCCGCGCACGCATCGAAGGGATTGTCCGATGAGGTCGTTGTCAATGAGAAGGCTCTCATGGCAGAAGCCCATCAGGGACGCATGCATGCCCGCGGATTCGTAAATCATGTTGATGCCGGAGAGACCCGCCATGACATTCGAGATGCCCTTTTCGTATCCGGCTTGCTGGTCGGGAAGCTTGGCGTCCGTCATTCCCGCGGCGGAGCCTCCGGGAAGATCGTAAAAGCGCGCCATCTGTCCGCATGCGGCGGAAAGCAGGGCCTGTTCGCCGGAGCCTCCCGACATCGCGCCGGTGCGCAGGTCCGAGACAAACGGCCACGGTCCGAAGACGGCGGGGAATCCGGGCGAGATCGAGTTAACATAGACAACCCCGGCAAGACATTCGGCGACCGCCTGGGCAATGGTTCCCGCAATGGCCGCGGGAGCGGTCGCGCCGGCTTGTCCCGCGGACAAAAGCAGGACGGGCATGCCGCCGCGGATGGCTTCTTCCATGACCTGGCAGCTTTCAGTCGCGAATTTCAGCGGCGGGACCACGAAGGTGCACGAAAGGCTGACGAAGGGACGCGACCGGTAAGCCTGTTCGGAGCCGGCAATTTGGTACAGCATCGCAAGGCCTTCTTGGGCATGCTTCGGCGAGACGAAACTTGTGCCGACATGCTTTGTTGTTCCCGCAACGGAAGCATAGCAGGTGTTGACGTCCATCTCCCGCGAGTTCGTCAAGTCGCGTGCAACCATGCAGCGCTGGAAGTAATGGATATGTTCGAGCGTGTCGGTGATGCGTGCGGCATCGTAAAGATCGCGCAGGGTGGACTCGCGGTAGGTTCGGCTCTCAACATCAACGAGATGAACGGCCGCGCCGGCGGTGCCGAAATGGACGCGCGCGCCGCCGGGCTGGAGGTCGTGCCGGGAATCCTGTCCGCACAGCGTAAACCCGCGTCCCGCCTTGGATACCATGTCCTCGACGAGCGCGCGCGGGATGCGCACGCGTCCGTCGTCTCCCTGGACGGCGCCGCTTGCAACCATCGCATCGACGCCGCTTTGCGGCGCATCCGCGATGCCGATGGTCTCGAGAGCGTCCAGGGCGGTTTCGTGAATGCGTTTGCAGTCTTCCTGCGTGAGGGGAAGATAGGTGCCGCCCTCAATGCCTCCGCGCACGGGCTTGACGTCTTCGGCAAGGGGGGCGGCCCGAAGGGCCTGCCGCGCTTTTCTTCCGCCGGCACGCTGGGGACGGTTGTCTTGTGTTTCTTGGCTCATGGGATTCTCGGCGGTTGGATGGAATATGAATTTCGGGGGGAATTATATAGGAAACTTGTCAAAACTCTCCAAAAATCATGGGCTGTCCCCGAAAATTATTCATCCTGAAAAATCGGGCGTGAGAACGCGTCGGCAAACACATAAACCGGCGCAAATTCTTGGAAGCGCTATTCCAATGGAAACATGGTTCAAGCGGCTCTTTGATTTCGCTAATTTATCGATTTCGATAAAAATTGTTGTTTTCAGGTCGATAATCGCTTATATTTATCGAATTCGATAAAAGGATAGGCTGATATGAACAAAGACCAACGCAAAAAACGTCTCGTTGAAATCGGAAGTAGAATTCGCAAGGCTCGGAAGGAGAATGGGTTAAATCTGCATGAACTCGCGCTTCTAAGCGGCATTAGCGCTCCGGCCCTTTCGCTTATTGAAACCGGTAGGCGAGATCTGCGTATCACCACTCTTTGCCAAATCGCCACCGCCTTGCGTGTTGCCGTGGGCGACCTGCTCGAGGACAGAACGAAAGAACTTTCGACGGCCGGTGCGGGAAAGGACGAGGGGTATGATCTTGGAGACTACATGTGAGCAAGACCGTGCCCGTCTGGTTCGATGCTTTGCATGTTGGCGATGTGATTGTCGGCGGGGATGGTACGCTTGGTTTTGCATATACCGAAGCGTGGCTTAAAACGCGGAATGCTTTTCCGCTATCGATGAACCTTCCGCTGGAGACGACAGTATACCGGCACGAAGTCATATCCCCTTGGCTCGCCAACCTTCTGCCGGAGGGGGAGCAATTTTCATTTCTGGCTTTCTGTCTCAGGATCTCGCGCGCGGATACATTGATGTTTTTGAACGAAATCGGCGGCGATACGGCAGGCGCATTGTCTTTTGGTGTTCCGTCCGACCGGGCGGCGTGGGCTTATACGCCGCTTACCGAATTTTATCGCATTGACGACCCTCAAGCCGCTTTGGAGAAGCATTTCGAAGATCTGTTGCAACGACCGTTCCTTGTCGGCGAAGACGGCGTGCGTCTTTCGCTCGCGGGCGCGCAAAGGAAATCCGTTCTTGCGGTTCTCGACTCGAACGGCGCTCCGGTCCTCAGATTGCCCGGAGACGGCGATATTCTGGCGATTCCGCGCCATGGCGCGCCGTCGACAGTGATATTGAAGCCGGACAATCCGGCTCTGCCCGGCATTGTTGAGAACGAAACGTATTGCCTGCGCCTCGCACAAGCAATCGGGATTACCTCTGCCGAGGCTGTTGTTCTCTCCGCAGGCAGCCGCAACGCTATATGTGTGCTTCGCTATGACAGGCGCATTGGTGGAAACAGTGAGATTCAACGCGTTCATCAAGAGGATTTTGCGCAGGCTAACGGCATGCCGCCCGAAAGAAAATACGAACGCGGCGCGCTTGCCGGACCCGATCTTGCAACTTTGCTCGGTACCGGGAGACACTTGCCGTCGGCTGATGCGCTCTCGTTGCTCGACCAGATTATCTTCAACATCCTCGTAGCGAATACGGATGCGCACGCAAAAAATTATTCACTGCTTTTGCCCGTGGGCGCGGGTCCGCGCCTTGCTCCGCTTTATGATGTCCTAACCGCTCTTCCATGGCCCGTTGTGACGCAATATTTCGCGCAGAACGTTGCAGGCAGGAAGCGCAAGCCCGGAGACATCGCTGCGCGCCACTGGGACGCCATCGCGAAAGCGGCGGGTTGCGGCCCGGCCGATGTTCGCAAACGGGTTAAGGAACTCGTGCACGGCATCGTTGCCAAGCGCGCCCTTGTGACCGAGACGGTTGCAGCCCTTCCGGGAAGCGCTGGCGACTATGTCCGGGAAGCGGCAGCCCTGATAGAAAAGAACGC
>JAPOUU010000055.1 GCA_026708505.1 Hyphomicrobiales bacterium
CGCAACATCGGCGCAACCCATCACGCCGCTCCACAACTGCTCAAGACTTGATTGCGAGTGCGCGAACCAAAAACCGTCTTCCGCCCTTGAAGACGAAGACGAGGACAAATCCGAAACCGCAAGCAACAAAAACGCCGCGAACGGAAGCAGCAATTTACCGGAAAACAAACGAACCTTCATTCTCAAACCCTTTCTAAAAACCTGAATGGAATCATTATAGCATGTTTTGCCCGGAGAAGCAAAAGACCTCCGCAAAGGGAAAGTCGCCCCGCGCTTGCGGGGAAGGGGAGGTCGGGGGCGGTGCGCGCGAAGGGGCCTGCCGATTGCCCTCCTTGCATCGAATCATCCCCCTCCCGCGTCCATATCCCGAGCCCTCCGGCCCGCATCAAACCCCCCGAAACCCTCCCGTTTCCGGCAAAAATCCCGACCGATTCGCAATTTTCCCCCGTATTCCGGCGGTTTTTCCACCTCCGAAAACCGCCCATTTTCCGATGGCAATTGCGTAAGTATCCGGTTTTCCGGATAAAAAGCTTGAATACCGTCCTTTTCCGGCATCTGGTGCACCGGTCGTCTGTAAGCCGATCCTTGTGCAACCAACCCAAAGAGAGCCCCGGCATCATCCAAAAGATTTTGTCGGGGCTTCTACGGCTTCGGTATCAACTGGCAAGGAGAAAACGGCAAGGACAAATCCAATCGGTCTCCTTCGAATTAAAAACTTGTACATTCCCTCACCGTCTTTTCCTCTTCATCCAATAGTAGCGAGATAATTAAGGGATATGAGTCGCCATTGACCGTCAATGTCATGTGGATTTCTCAAACGCTCTGTAACTCTAATTGTTCTCTAATGGCGATTGGAGGCATTACACCGGTTATGAAACTGCAGGAGGCAACAGGCTAAATCTCTCTACCCAAATCCCCCCCTAAAATCCGACTCTTTTCATTTTCACCTGAACCGGAAATTCACTGTGATCTTTAACGTCACCTTGAACTATATGATTCGTTCCTGTATTCGCGCCGAATCATTACGCCGTCCCAATGCACCTCTGTTGCTCCATGCCTTCCGAATGGATTCGATCCGCTTTCTTTACCGAAACCGAAAGAAGCGAAGCGATTGTGGCCGAGAAGCAAAACGTTCCGACAGAAAGGCGGATTTCAAATGTTGTTTTTTATCCCGCCGGATGCCTTGTCAATTCCGGTGGGAATATGTAGAATCACGCTAAATTGATTGAGCCAAAAGAAAAAGGTGATTCGTTTGTTTTGGGGTAGGTTTTCGCTTCCGCTTGCGTCATTTTTGTTGCTTTCGATTGGGGTGTTGTCTTCGTCTTCGGTGGCGAGTGATGCCCTGTTTGCCCGTTCGCAATCGGAGATCGAAAGATTATGGAGCGGCGTGCTGGGATGTGCCGAGAGAAGCGAATCTTTCACCCCCCGCAACCATTTCGAAGATGCCGAGGACGCAAACGGCGGAGTCGTTCCGACGGGAACAACGAGCGATTACTCGCAGTGCGGCAAACGCGCACTTCGCGACACGGGCTCGCGCATATTGGTCGATACGATTGAAGACGCCGTTCGTTCGGGCGGTGTTGCGCTGTTTGACCGGAACTTCCGCCTGGACTCGAGCATCGGCTGGGTGTTCGGCGAGAATGTCACGGGCGAGGTCGATGCGGTGGTTCCGTTGTGGAGCGAAAACAAGCGTGCGCTGTTCGTTCAGCCGGGGATGATATTCTGGACGGGGATTGAGGAACAAGAGCGCTTCGACGGCAACCTCGGCCTTGTCTACCGCACCGGGCTTCCCGGCAATGCCATCGGAGGCGCATCCCTGTTCTACGACCATGACTTCGAAAGGGGGCACACCCGCGCCGGTCTGGGTGCGGACATACAGAGCGGATTCCTTCATGGATCGGCGAATTACTATCAACCGCTCAGTGATGAACAAGAGGGACGCGCAGGTTACATTGAAGAGGCGATACGCGGAATGGACGCCCGGCTTGTATACGAAAGAAGGAAGATACGTTTGAGCGGCAATCTCGGTTATTGGCGATATGAGGGGGAAGATACCGAAGAGGGCAGTTGGGAACTTTCTTATGGCCTGGATGCCGGCGTTCGGGTTTTGAAAGGGGTTTTCATTGAAGGCAGATACGAAAAACACGAGGACGCATCGATTGGAGGTCGTTTCGATCTGGGCGTGGCGTTTAAATTTTCCTTACCCGGCTTCGAGGGCGCAAGCTACAGCGACGGAAGCATGTCCTCCAACCTGTGGAAGCCCGTTGAGCGGGAAAAACGGATTCTCTATGAAGAGCGGCTGGCGCTTCCCCAAGTCCGCCTTACCGCAACAACGGCGAACGTCGGCGAACCGATGATGGAGGACGAGACAGAGACGGCTACTATCGAAGCGGAACTGGGCAAGCCCCTGGACGAGGACGTCCTGCTGCACATCATGGTTATGGAGACGTCCACGGCGGTTTTGGGAGAGGACTTCACCTACGGACACAAGGTCTACGAGATGAACGAGGAGACGGGCGAACAGTCCGCACCCGAAGAAGAAGCGGTGTTCTGTCCGGACGTTCAAGAGGAAGTCTGCGAGGTAATGGTTCCCGCAGGCGTAACGCGCTTTGATATCGAGGCGAAGATTCACATGACCACCGATACCGATCGGGAGATCGCCGAGTTCATCGATTTTCAGGTTGAAGTTCCCGAAGAATATGTACACCTGCTGCGGAGCAGCGGCGTAACGCGGCTGACCATCAACGGACACGGCAACGAGATCGGGTTCGCCGGGGGTGCGGAAACGTCGCTTGCGGAGGACAATGAAACAGACGGAATCGAGATATCCGTCAACATCAATAAACCCTCGCCCGCGCCGTTCACGTTGAACGTTGCCACAGACGGAACGGCGGTTGAAGGAGAGGATTACAGGATTTCCACCAGAAGCCTGGCGGTACCGGCGAACGCCTCGAGTGCATCCCTGATGCTGCATAGCATTAACGACAGAGACCCCGAAGGCAACGAGACGATAATCCTGACGCTCTCGGACTCGGGCAACCTGCCGGTGGGATGGGTGATTACCGACGGCGAACATGAGATAATCCTAACGAACGATGATTTAGGTATCTTCTTCACGTCCGCTACGCCGCGCAGGGTGGAAGAGCCTGCAACAGGAAGTGAAGAAGTCACGGTCGAGGTCGGCGTTTCCCAGGCGCCGCCCGTAGACATTAACGTAAGGGTTACGGTTGACGGCGGAGGTCCGCCGGGGCAAGCCGCTTTAGGCGGTAGCATGGATTACACGTTTGTAGAGGGAGATGGAGATGTTACCTTCACCCCGGACGACCATGCGAATCAAACCTTCACCTTTTCCGTCCGTTCCGACACCGTAATTGAGCCGGATGAGTTCATCATTCTGACGCTTGCCGACATGGGCACGCAGACTGCGCGGGAGAACGCAGGTTTCTTGCTCGGCAGCCCGCATATCATCACCATTCCCGCGAACGACAATCTCATTCAATTCACCGAAATCACCGGACAAGGCGCTCTCGGCGAAGCGGACGGAACCAGAACCAGGGACGTCCGCGTCAGCATGATGAACACTCCTTTCCCGAGCAACACGAACATCCGCATCAATAGAGGAGGAACGGCAACCGAAGGAGAGGATTACAACATCACCATTGCATCTCCGGCAACGGCGTCTTATGCCCCGGGCGTGTTAACGATTCCCGCTAACGAAACGCAAATCGACCTTACCGTTACGGTTATCGATGATCCCGCCGATGATTGGGAGGATGAGACAATCGATCTCACTCTTGAAGATATGGACGGAAGCACGCCGCTTGGATGGGCAATTGATGCATCTAAATCAACGGAGATGCTCACCATCATCGATAACGACCAAGGCGTCTCCTTCAGCTCGAACAGAGTCACCCAGACGAGGGAGGAAGCAAATGCTGTTTTTCTCCGTACCAACATCAACTTCTCGTCGCTCTTAACGGAGAGTGTCACGATTCCGCTCACGATAACCGGCGACAGGGATGCCTTCGAGATAGATGCTTTTGATCGTGCCCCCGTGGCACTTCAAAACGACGCGATTCCTGTTCCTTCAAATGTAAACTCTATCCAACTGCGGATTAAGCCAATCGAAGATTCAGATGACCTGGACGATCTCATTACCATCGCTATTGACGGAGATAACTTGCCCGCAGGATATGGAGTCGGTGAAGAAAATACTTGGGAAATAACCATCATTGATAACGACAAAAGAACGGTCAGTTTCGACGGCGCGTCTGTTGCGGTGTCGGAGGACAGCGGCTCAGCTAATGTAGAACTCGAAATCTGGCCGCCGCTCGACCAGGATGTTACGATTCCGCTCACGATAAGCGGCGATGCAGATGCTTATTCAATAACGGCGAGCGCGCCCGCAGGCGCGACCTTCTCAAACGGTATGGTCAACTTCATGCATAGTGAGGACAGCGGTTCCGTTACCCTCTCGCTCACTGCAACGCAAGACACCGACCGCTTTGACGAAACCATCGTCTTAACCATTGACGAAGATAATTTGCCCGCAGGTTACAAAATCTCCGGTGACAGAAAGAGTTGGACGTTTCGCGTCGTTGATGATGACAAGAGAATTGTAAAACTCACGGACTCAAACTCTGCCCTGGGAGAAGGGAGAACCCTGACGACGCGACTCGAAATCTCGGAGGCGCTTGCCGAGGATGTCATGATTCCGCTTAAGGTAACCGGGGACACGGATTCTTATTTACTATCTGTGAGCGCACCCGCAAGCGCGAGCCTCTCAGACAACATGGTTCACTTTGTTCAAAGCGATGCCGTTACCCCCTCTGTTACCCTCCGACTCTACGCAAGGGAGGAGGTAAACAACCGCGATGAAATCGTTACCATCGCTATTGACGAAGATAACCTGCCCGCAGGATATGGAGTGGACGAGAATAATAATAGTTGGAGAATCGCTATCACCGATGATGATATAAGAGCTGTGAGCCTGAGGCATATAACCACAGGTCGCCTGGAGCAAGTCCGTCTGATTGAGGGGGAGACTTGGAATAATACACAAGTTCAAATTTCGCCGGCCCTCGAGGCGGGGCAAAACCCCGTCATTCCGCTCAAGATAACCGGGGACGCAAATGCTTATTACCGTCTTTTTGCGCACGCTCCCGAAGGAGCTGGTGTTGATACAGATCACAAAGTTTACTTCTCTCAAGCAGCAGATGCCGATTCTGTCACCCTCAGTTTCCGGGCACGCACGGATTTTGATGCCAGTGAGGATTTGATCTTAGTTGCCATTGATGAAGAGAATCTGCCGGATGGGTTTTACCTCGGCGAACCCAACGTTTGGCGTGTCAGGCTCGTCGAGAATCAGAGACCGACAGTTACCTTGTTTCCGTTCGTCGGCCCGAGACTTAGGCCGGACTATGGAGGCGTGGTAAATCTCTTTCCTAGAGTGGGAGATGTTATCGATTTGCGACTCCGCAGGAGTCCGGCGGCGCCGATGTTGGTATGGTCTAAACACGATGCCCCCAATAGTTACTTCCGCATCTTCCATTGTGGAGGATCTTGCAGCGGATATGATTATGTCCACCTTGATGACCACCCTAGAGGATCAGGCGGTGACAGGGTTTACATTCATCCCGGCAGAATAAATGCCAGTGAAATCAATTATCGTTTTACAATGGCAAAGGCCGGTTTATACAGCGTTTGGATCAAAACGTTGCCAAATGAGCGCGTGGGCTTCGGTGAGACCAGACAAGTTCTTTTTCACATCTCTAATTAACGTCGCGGGGGCAGGCTGTTGAAAAAATTTACAATGATTAAACAGGGCGCCGAATTAAAGGGGCTCTTATATTCCGTAATCCATTTCCAACAGATATCTTTAAAAGAAGGCACCAATTGTTTGGTTGATCGTATAAGGAGATTTACCTAATGAATCTATCCCGTCCCGTTATATTTGCAATGTCTACAGCCCTGATCTTTTCAATAGGGTCATCTTCATCCGCGACCACGGATTATTCTCATCCCTCATTCTCGGTGGCAGATGATAGAGTTTTGAATTTACGGGAAACAGGCTCGAAAATCGTCATGGAAACCGTTGAAGATGCTTTGAGAGACGGAGGCATTGCACTGCTTGGGGAAGATTTCCAAATCGACTCGTCCTTGAACTGGGTATTCGGAGAGACGATAGAGGGCGAAGCGGATGCGGTTGTGCCTTTATGGAGCAAAGGCGAGCATGTCGTTTTCACCCAGCCCGGACTGGTAGTTTGGTCGGGAATCGAAGAAGAAAATCGCATCGACGGAAATCTCGGCGTGGTCTACCGAACCAATCTTGCAAACACCATCGGCATTAACGCTGTCGGGGGAGCTTCCATTTTCTACGATCACGACTTTCAAGTGGGCCTTTCACGCATTTCCTTCGGTGCCGATATACAGAGAGGCTACCTTCAGGGATCGGCAAATTACTATCAACCCCTCGGTGATGCAGAGGCAGGACGCACCGGCTACATTGAAGAAGCTTTGGGCGGCATGGACGCCCGGCTTGTATACGAAAGAAGGAAGGTGCGTTTGAGTGGAAATCTCGGGTACTGGCAATACGGAGAAATTGAAGGCAGCGAGGGTGATTGGGAACTTTCCTATGGTTTGGAAGCGGGTGTCAGAATCATGGAAGGGGTGTTTGTTGAAGCGGGATACCAGGCGCACGACGATGCATCGATTGGAGGCCGTTTCGATCTGGGTGTGGCGTTCAAGTTTTCTTTGCCCGGCTTCGAGGGTGCAGGCTACGGCGATGGATCCAGGTCCGCGAACTTGTATAAAATTGTCGAGCGGGAGAGAAGGATTCTTTACGAGGAGCAGAAATCAGGAGGAGCAGGAGGAGGTGAAATTCTTCTTCCGACCGTTTCATTTAATATTGCGGACGATCCGGCCCTCACGGCAGGCGGGGGCAGCCTGGATATAACGTTAGAGTTAAGCGAGGCGCTCAGCGAACCGGTTACGGTGAATATAGTTGCAAGCGGAACGGCGGAGTATGGAGATGGAGAAGATTGGGATGTTGCTCGACGAGTTCCTGTCGGCGACGAAGAGGCTCCTTACAGATTGTGTGACACAACCTGCCCAATTATGTTCCCGGCGGGGGAAACTAGTGCCTATATACAACTTACGGCACAGATTGGCACTGTTGGTGAAACAGCGGCTGTTGAAATCCAAATCCCAACGGCGGCGCAAAACCTCGTGCGGGCGGGAAGCACACCGAGAGTGGAATTCACCATTCAACAGCCTCCGCCCCCGCCCCCGCCGACCGCCTCGCTAAATTATAGTGGAAGCACAATGATTGCCGGCACCGGTAGCAGTGTCCGCATGAGAATTGACTTGAGTGCAAAACTCAGTGAAGAAGTCAGCGTGACCCTTAAATCTAGCGGGACGGCAACTTATGCCAACGACGGAGCTGGAACTTGGAAGTTGGTGTATCATGTGCTTCCGGAAGGAGAGATGCCCGGCGATACAATAGGGGAGCGTAACGACTGTCATCCCGAGGACATTACGATGGGGGGTTGTCAAATCGTCATACCAAGCGGGCAAACTATCGTTGATATAGAGGTGACTCCTGAACTCCTTATGAGTGAAGCAACTATCAGGCTCACTCTTGGAATTCATCGAGCAGGTGAAACAGGTTTGGTACTGGGGAATTCATGGAGGCGTAACCTGACCATACAATAAACTCCAAATAATCCACAAGGGTTGCCGTCCATACGAAATGGGCGGCGAGGGTTTAGAGCCTCTATACTCAACGGAACTGTTTTACTCTATTCCCTCACCGTCTTTTTTCCGGCCCTGCTCCGTTTACCGCTTCCTTGCTTCAACCCTCCGCCAAAGCACGGGGAAAAGCACCGCGGCAAGCACAAGCTTCAGGGCATCGCCCGGCAGGAAAGGATAAAGACCCAATTCCAATACCGGCTTGTCCCAGCCGAGAACGACTCCCAGCCAAACGAGTCCGGGAACATAAATAACGGCGTTGCCGATGAGAAAGGCCGCGGCGGTGGTGAAAACATTGCGATCCCACTTTTTCTCCGCAAGCCATCCGACCACTCCGGCGGCAAGCACGAAACCGACGAGATAGCCGCCCGTTGGACCGGCCATGTAGGCAAGCCCGATGCCTTTCTCCGGCGTTCCCGCGAAAACGGGCAGACCCAGGGCGCCTTGTACAAAATAAAGCAGGACGGCCGCGGCACCGAGACGCCAGCCAAACGCCATGCCGATGGTTAGCACAACGAACGTTTGCATGGTCATGGGCACCGGCCAGAACGGAACCTGGATTTTTGCGGAAGCCCAGAGTGCGGCGCTTGCCAGTATTGCCAGGCATAGATTCCGGAGCAGGGTGTTTTCCCTGTTCCAGAGGGTCTGTGCGAGAGTGTTTCGGGGATGTGCGAGTGAAAACATAATGCCTCCTTGTCGGGTTAAGTTAAAGATGTGCGGATATCTTCGAGAATCTTTGCACGTTCACGGCGCGCGTCAAGAGCAATTTGCATGTCGACTTCAACGAAGCGGGTCTCGGTGTGCGGCTGCAGTTGCCCGATTAAATCCATATCCGCGGAGATTACCGCTCCCAGCGTGAAAAAGCCTCCGCCGGAAACTGCATCCCTGTGCAGAATGATGGGCTCCGTTCCGCCGGGCACTTGAATCGAGCCGTAAGGATAAGGCGCATCCGTGATGTTGGAAGGATCCGATCCGGCGCTGAAAGGCTGCTCGCGCTCGACGAATTCAATCGGCGTTCCTCCCTGGAATCGATACCCCATGCGATCGGCTTCGGGGGCGACCTTCCAGGTTTCTTCGAAAAAGCGCTTGCCTGCGGCTTCGGTAATTCGATGCCAATAGAGTCCCGTGAGAACACGCAGCTCCACGGGATTGCCGGGCTGGCGGCGAAGACGATCGGGCACGCTCAGGCCTTCGCGTTTCGATTGGAAGTCGGCCCCGACGGGAAGTTCGTCTCCGGGCTGGATGCCGCGTCCGTGAAAGCCGCCGAGCGCGCCGATGGCATAAGTGGACCGGCTTCCCAAAGCCGGAGGCGTGTCGATGCCGCCGGAAACGGCAATGTACGCGCGCGCACCGCGGCGAATGTAATCGAAAGAGAGCACTTGTCCCGCCTTAACGGGAATGGCCGTCCAAGTCTCCTTGACCTCTCCGTCAATTTTGGGAGGCAGCTCGCCGCCGGTGACGGCAACGGTTGCGTCTTGGGTGAATTCCAACTCGGGCCCGAGAAAAACCGCCTCGAGCCCGGCGGCCCCCTCGTCGTTTCCAACGAGAAGGTTCGCGGCGCGCAAAGCCAGTCGGTCCATTGCACCGCTTATGGGAATTCCGAGATGGTAATACCCCTCTCGTCCGAGATCTTGGATGGTGGTGGCGAGCCCGGCGGCCTTGACTTTAATGGACATGGAAACCCTCCAGTAGTTTTGCGTTGGTGCCGTCAATGTCTTTGTTGAATTTCTCCAGGTCGAAGACGACATCGTGAATCTTCGGCTGGAATTTCCCCGCTTCGACATCGGCAAGAGCCTGGTCGTATTCGTCGCGCTGGATCGGCTTCCACTTGACGATGTCCCCGGGTTTGAAAAACACCATGAAATCCCTGAGGTAGGTGATTTTCTGTTCGGGGTCGTAGATCGGCATGGGCGTGATTCCAAACATCTGGTATCCGCCCGCGCCGCGCACGGAATAGATGCAGGAGAAGGAACCGCCGTAGCCGACGGTAAGCTTCGGGGTGTCGGTTCGGGGACTGAGGTATTTGGGAACCTGGATTTGCCTGGCGCGCTCGACCATCTGGTAGAGGAAAGGCAATCCGGAAACAAATCCGACCATCGAGACAAACCATGGAGCCCCCGAGTGCGCCCGGATGAAATCTTCAACGCTGCCATAGCCGTTCAGATTCGCGGCAAACTCAATGTCCGTGGCGTTTGGGTCCTGATGGCGCTCCCGAAAGCGCATCAGCGTTTCATGCGTCCAGGGATCCTGATAGAAGACGGGAACTTCGACGATGCGGGTGTTGAGAACGGCTTCGGCTTTTTCCGCCTGTTCTTCCATGCGCTTGAGTTCCGCCATGAGGTCGTCGGGATGAATCTGGTCCGGATTGAACTTGATCTGGTAGGAGGCGTTGGCCGGACAAATTTCCCGAACGCCTTTAATGTTCGCTTCCCGGACGGCATTGGTCATGGAAAGGGATTTGAAGAAGGCTTCGAGGGACATTTCTTCGTTGATTTCGACGAAGACATGCTCGTCGCCGCCGAATGTATATCGGGAGGTCATGGAAGGTTTCCTTTCTGTTGTTCGAGTTTGTGGGCGTTGGACTCGAGCCAGGGCTCAAGCCATTTGGTGTGTACGTTTCCGGCCCGGACGTCGGGATCGCTGGCGAGAACCCGGAACAGCGGGGCCGTGGTTTTCATGCCGCCCATATCGAGTTCTTCAAGGGCGCGCTGCAGCCGGGCGATGCTTTTCTTGCGGGTCTCCGCATGAACGATGAGTTTGCCGAGAAGCGAATCATAATAGGGAGGCACCTGGTAGCCTTGATAGAGCATGTGATCGAAGCGTACGCCGGGGCCTCCGGGAAGCCGCAACTCCTCAATGCATCCCGGGAAAGGCAGAAAATTATTCGCGGGATCTTCCGCGTTGATGCGTGCCTCGATGGCATGTCCGTGCGTGGCGATGTCGGACTGGCGAAGCGCCAGGGGCTCGCCCCCGGCGATGCGTATCATCTCGCAGAGAAGGTCAACACCGGTGATCGCCTCGGTGACGGGATGCTCCACCTGAATGCGGGTGTTCATTTCGATAAAGTAATAGTCGCCGCTTTTGTCGTCATAGAGATATTCTATGGTGCCGGCGCCGCGATAGCTAACGGCGGCCGCAAGCGCAACGGCCGAGGCGCACAAACCTTCGCGCGCTTGCGGCGAAAGCGCCGTGGAAGGAGCCTCCTCCCAGATTTTTTGACGCCGACGCTGCAGCGAGCACTCGCGTTCATAGAAATGCACGAAGTTTTCTCCGTCACCGAGGATTTGCACCTCAATGTGCCGCGCCCGCTCAATGACTTTCTCAAAATAAAGTCCGCCGTCCCCGAAAGCGGCTTTCGCTTCCGCGGCCGCCTGGGGCGCGAGGGCGAGAAACTCTCCATCGTTGCCCGCAATCCGAATCCCCCGTCCCCCTCCCCCGGCGCGCGCCTTGATCATAACGGGAAAGCCGATGGCGCAAGCCTGTTCCTTCGCCCGGTCGAAATCCTCAAAAACACCGTCGCTGCCCGGAACCGTGGGAACGTCCGCTTCTTTTGCAACCTCCCTGGCGACGGCCTTGTCGCCCATGCGCCGGATGACATCCCCCGAAGGTCCGATGAAGGCGATGCCCGCCGATTCAACGGCATCGGCGAAGTCGGCATTTTCCGCAAGGAATCCATAACCGGGATGAACGGCGTCTGCGCCGGTCTTTTTTGCCGCGGCGAGAATGGCCTCGATATCGAGATAGGATTTTTTCGCGGTCGCGGGACCGATCTCGATGGCCTCGTCCGCCATCTGCACCGCGAGAGACGAGGCATCCGCGTCGCTATGGGCCTGAACGGTTTTCAAGCCGAGTTCTTTTGCCGCCCGAATGATTCGAACGGCAATTTCACCGCGGTTGGCAACGAGTATTTTAGACAGCGCCATTGTGCTTCGTGTTCAACCCTCTTCTATCTCGGCGAGAACATCGCCGGGGGCGATGGCGGCTTCGTTTTCGGCGCGAAACGCCTTAACGCGGCCGCTGTATTCGCAAACGACCGGATGGAAGGATTTCATCACTTCTATCAAGCCGATAACGTCGCCTTTGTCGACGGCGTCGCCTTCGTTTTTATAATTCGGCTGGTCCGGAGCCGGTTTCCGATAAAACACGCCCGGAAGCATTGCTTTGACTTCTTGAGTGGCCATTTGCTTTTCCTTTTGTTACCTATGTTTGGTTGCTGTTGAGGGTTTCGAGAGTCTTTTTCACGGCTTGAGCGATTTCGACAACGTTGGGCGTGTCGGAATGGATGCAAATGGTTTCCGCTCGTACGGAAACTTCCTTGCCTCCGGCGCTCATAACGATTCCATCGCGCACGGCACGCAGCGTTTTCTCGCTGATGTCTTTGGTGTTGCACTTGGCATGATCGCGGGTGATGAGCAGCTGGGCGTCATCGTCATATTCGAGATCAACAAAGAATTCAGGCACAAACTCCAAACCGCGCTCGGAATAAATCTTCTCGTGAAGCGTTCCGCTCAACCCGAACAGGGGAACGCGAAAGATTTCAGCGGCGTCGCAAACGGCGTGGGCGACATGCTCCTGCTTGGCAGCCATGCCGTAGAGGGCGCCGTGGGGTTTGAGGTGCGCGAGTTCCATGTCTTCGGCCTGGAGGAATCCTTTCAGCGCCCCAATCTGGTAGATGATGATGTTGGCGAGTTCCTCGCGCCCGATTTTCATTTCACGCCTGCCGAATCCTGCAAGGTCCGGGAGGGAAAAATGCGCGCCGACGCGAACTTTGTGCTGTTTCGCAAGTTGCAGGGTGCTGCGCATGTGGTTCGGGTCGGATCCGTGGAAGCCGCATGCGACGTTTGCTTCGGTGATGAGAGGCATGGTTTCCTCGTCATTCCCCATTTTGTAGAGTCCGAAACTCTCGCCCATGTCACAATTAATGCGGATGTTGGAAGCGTTCATGTCGGATACCGTCTAATACGAATGTTGGAAGTGTTCATGCGGGATACCGTCTAATACGAATGTTGGAAGTGTTCATGCGGGATACCGTCTAATACGAATGTTGGAAGTGTTCATGCGGGATACCTTTAGTCCTTGAGGGTTGCGACATATCGCAGCCGGATTTGGTCGGCGACGACGGCAAGGATGAGAAGCGCGCCGAGAACGACCGTTTGCAGATAGGATTCGATCCGTGCGAGATTCATCCCGTTGGAAACGAGTCCGATGAAAAGTGCGCCGAGAACAACGTTTTCCGGGCGTCCGATGCCGCCGCGCAAACTAACTCCGGCGATAACGCAAGCGGCGATGGATTCGAGCGGCATGGATGCGCCGATATTCGCTTCGCCGGTATCGAGTCGCGCGGTGAGAAGCATGCCGGCAATGGCGGCAAAACCGGCGCACAACACATAAGTCCAGAAAAGAACGCCCTTGGTGCCGACCCCGGAGAGTCGTGCGGCCTTGATGTTGCCGCCGACGGCGTAAAAGTACCGCCCGAAAGCGGTGCGCGAGAGCATGAAAAACATTGCAACGGCGAGCATCGCGGCAACATAAATCGGCGTCGGGATGCCGAGGAACTCTCCGAAGCCGAAAATATCGCCGAAAGCCACGGGCATTCCGTAGACGGGAGTTCCGCCCGTGAGATAGAGCGCAATGCCGAAGCCCACGGATGCCATTCCCAAAGACATCATGAAGGGGGAGACCTGGAAGTATGCGACTCCCACGCCGTTAACGACGCCGATCATTGTGCCGGCCAGGATGCCTCCGCAACAGCCGACGAGGATTGCAAACCATGCGGCATCGGGCATTGCGGCATAGATGGTTGCCATGACAAGCGCGCCGACGACCGAGGTCAATGCGAGAATGGTTCCAACGGAAAGGTCGAATCCGCCGGTTAGCAGGCACAGCATCTGCCCGAGCGATACGATGGTGAGATAAACCGATTGCCGCAGAACGTTCAGCAAATTCTTTCCGGTAAGAAAATTATCCGACATCAGGGTGAAAATCACCACGGCGATGAGCAGCAGAAAGGGAAGAATCCCGAGCTGTACGAAAACGCGCTTGATAATATCGGAGTTGAAAGATGTTTTCGGCGTCATGTTTTTGCTTTCCGTCATGCGGCTTGTTTTTCGAAGAAGTGGGAGAGGATGTTGGTTTCGTTGATGTCCCCGCCGCGAAGCTCGACCTGCACCCGTCCCCGGTAGAAGACGTATACGCGACGGGTGAGATTGAGGATTTCGGACATGTCCGAGGAGATGAGAACGATGCCCGCACCGTTTTCGCAAAGTTCCTTGATGAAAGCGTAAATGGCAACACGCGTGCCGACATCCACGCCAACGGTGGGCTCGTCAAAAATGACGGCATCGAAACGTTGCGCGAGGCTTCGCGCCAACATGAGCTTTTGCTGGTTGCCGCCGGAAAAGTGCTCGGCGGTGCGGTCAATGCGGTTGGGCACAAGCTTGAGCCGGTCGGCATGTTCGCGCACGGCCCTGGCTTCGCCTTTTCGACTGAGAAAAACCCCGTTGGAGAAAGGCTCCTTCTGCAAGGAGGCGATGGAAATGTTTTCCCGCGCCGGACGCATCATCATCAATCCTTCCTGCCGCCGGTCGGAAGGAAGATACAAGAGTCCGTTCTCTATCATCCGGCGGGGAGAAGGATTGGAAAAGGCTTGTCCCTTGAAATGAATGCGACCTCCGCGCAACGGAACGGCTCCAAAGCATGCCTGCCCGCAGCGCGATTTCCCCGACCCGATAAGTCCGGCCAGTCCGACAATTTCACCGCGCTTCACCGACAAGCTGACATCCATAACGCCGCCATCGGCGGAAGTGAGGTTTTCCGCTTGCAGAACGGTCTCGGCGGGATTGAATTGTATGGCGGGAAATATCCGCCCGACCTCCCGCCCGGTCATGAGTTGCACGAGTTCCTCCTGGGAACTGGTTTTGGCGTCTCGCGTTGCAATCAGTTTGCCGTCGCGCAGGATTGTAATGCGGTCGCCGATTTCCTGGATTTCCGCCATTCGATGGGTGATGTAGATGATGCCGACGCCTTTTTCCTTAAGCCTGGCGATGATGCAAAACAATTGCTCGACTTCGTGATGCGTGAGGGATGCGGTGGGCTCGTCCAAAATGAGCACGTTGAGATCGGAACGAAACGCTTTTGCAATTTCGACCATTTGCTGTTCGGCGCGGCTGAGACGGTCGACGCGTTGGTCCGGATCAAGATGGAAATCCAAACTTTCCAGAATCCCCTCGACTTTCTTTCGCTGAAGCTGCGGCTGCAATATGCCGCAACGGCTTTGTTCGGCGCCGAGCATGATGTTTTCGGCAACCGTCATCTGCGGTATAAGCGAAAACTCCTGGAACACGGCGCTGATGCCCAAATCCCGGGCATGATGCACGCTTGCAAGGGTAACGGCCTCTCCCTCGAAGCGGATTTCACCGCCGGAGGGCTGATTGGCGCCGGCAAGCAACGAGATAAGCGTTGATTTACCGGCGCCGTTTTCGCCGAAGAGAATGTGAACCTCTCCCCTCCGCAACTGAAAGTCGACCCCGTCCAGGGCGCGAACGCCCGGATAGGTCTTGCTCAGCGCGACGGTCTCGAGGAAAGCGATGTCATCGCCTTTCCGGTTCACCGTTATTCTCGCGTTGCGATCCGCCGATACTTGCTCAATCGATGCGGAAGACCGGAGAGAATCCCGCCGGTGCCAGCGTCGAGGACGGATCGAAATCTTTCAGATTGTCCTGATTAACGACATAGAGCGCCGGGCCGACATGCTTCTCGTAGCCTTTCCCGTCCAGGATGCGCACGGCCTGATCAACGGCGATTCGCCCCTGGATGACGGTGGAGTCGGTCGGCGCCGCGAGGATTTGCCCGCGACGTATTCCCTGATCCACTCCGGGAGTGAAGTAGTAAGAAGCAATCTTGATTTGATCCTGAAGTCCGCGCGCGCGCAGAATCGGGATTGCCGCTTCCGCGGTCACAGCGGTTCCGACGATGTAATCAAGGTCGGGATGCGCCTCAAGGGTGTCCTCAACGAGTCCGGCCTGCACCTCTTTTCCGGTGTCGCCGTACTTGGTTTCAACGAGTTCAATGGCGCTGCCTTCAATGGCGCCCTGGAAGCCCGAGTTTCCGGCCTCGACCCATCCTGCACCGGCAGGTCCGGGGAACCATCCCACTTTGACCTTGCCGGATCCGGCGGGATGTCTGGCCGCAAGGAATTCACCCGTCTTGGCGCCCATCTCTCCAAAGGAGACAAGGGACTTCGCCGAGAGTTCGGGCGACGACATTCCGTTGATGACGTCAATGACGGGAATGTCCTTGCCGCGAATCTCTTTGACCAGGTTGTTGAGTCCGTCAAACGATATGGCGCCGATGATGACGGCATCCGCACCGGCCGCAACGCAATCCTCGATCTGCGAGATTTGCTTGTTGAGTTCGGTGTATCCGCCGGCTTCGACAACCTGCATTTTAACCCCGAGGCGTTTGGCTTCTTCGGTGACGCCGTAATCAACGCCGAGCCAGTAAGCGTCCTTCATGTGGGGAAAGGAAACGCACAGCTCGTAGGGCCTGGAAGCTTTTTCGAGCGGCGTGTAGTTTCTGTCGGTTCGGGGGCTTTCCATGTCGAAAGGCGGATCCCAAACTTGCACGGGATAAGGATACCATTCTTGCGCCTGTGCGGCGGAATAGGTTGCGACGGCAAATGCGGCGCTAAAGATAAGTCCGAGAGAGAATTGTTTCATTGTCTTTCCTCCATTTAGGTACGAGTGCTTTGTTTCTGGTTTCGACGGCGTCATCACTGACAACGCGTGCATACGCTTCGAAATTAGGAAGGAAAATAGGTATTGTAAAATTCTAAATATAACTATACATTATCTGAAAATCAGATAATTCGTCCTTTGCCGGGCATCCGGACGGAGCCTGCGGAAAAGCCGGAAGCGGCACTGAAAAACCGCGTTCTCCCTCCTTAAATCAGGGAATTCATCCGATTCTCTTTCAGAGCCGCACGGAAAAACGGAGGAAAATTAGACGAGATAAAAACATTGGAAAATGCTATAAGGAAATTCGTAAAAACCGATGACTATTTCACTCCGCCAGATTCGCTACTTCATTGCCGCCGCCGATGCCGGCCAGGTCTCCAAAGCGGCGATGGACATAAACGTATCCCAATCGGTCATCACGAGCGCAATCAAAAACCTTGAAGAGTTGATCGGGACTCCTCTTTTTGAGCGCCACCACTCGGGCATCACGCTGACCTATGAAGGCAATTTGTTTCTCGAGCATGCCCGCCACATTGTGCAATCCGTGGAAGAGGCCGTGCACATTCCGCGCCGGGTCAAGGAGGATATTCGCGGCAGTCTCAACCTTGCCGTGACTTACACCGTGGCCGGATATTTCATGCCGAAGTTTCTTTCCCGCTTCACGCGGGCATTTCCCAACTTGAGCGTAAACCTGCTCGAGGCAAACCGCGAGGATATCGAGGAAGGCTTGATAACGGGCAGATTTGATATTGCCGTGATGCTGACTTCGAACCTGATCAACCACGAAGCGCTCTCCCACAGCCTGCTGCTGCGCTCGCGCAGAAGGTTGTGGGTGAACTCAACCCATGAGTTCCTCAAGCATAAGTCGGTTACATTGCGGCGAATTTCCGAACAGCCCTACGTCATGCTGACGGTGGACGAGGCCAGCAATACGGCGCAGCGTTACTGGAACAAAACGGATTACAAGCCGCAGACAATTTTCCGCACTTCCTCCGTGGAGGCGGTTCGCAGCATGGTAGCCAACGGAACGGGAGTTACGATCCTGTCGGATATGGTCTATCGCCCGTGGTCTCTTGAAGGACGCCGCGTGGAAGTGATGGATGTCTCCGATGAAGTTCCGACCATGGACGTCGGCTTGGTGTGGGCGACGGATTCGGATCTTTCCGAATCTACACGCGCACTCATAGAATTCATGCATCTGTCGATGGGCGCGGGGCAACCTGCAACACCGCAATAGAATGAAAGAAGCGCCAGCTTTAGTGCCGGAATTGACGCACGCCCGTGAACACCATCGCAATACCAAGGGCATCAGCGGCG
>JAPOUU010000121.1 GCA_026708505.1 Hyphomicrobiales bacterium
AACGGCGCCGCTCGTTGAATCTACTTGGTCATCACCTTCCATGCTCCTCACTTCCCATGCGAGATCAAATCCTTCGGTCGGCGCCTGCTGGGTCGATTCAACACGAACCGTCACACCGTGCTGCATGCCGTTGGTCGGGTTTTCTTCAAAAATACGCGCCGGGTTGAAGGTTTCGGCTCCGCTGGGAATTGCAAAACCAACGGCGAGATCGTCATCGAGAAGGACCATGGAATGCGTGATGGTGGCGGGCGGGTTGGCCGGGTCGGTCACGGGACCAAAATCCCACCCCTCCGGCAGGTCGCCCGAAAGCGCCAACGTTATCGTCTTGGAGCCTTCGCCTATCTCGTTGTTAATGCCCTGCAACGTCAGGGTGGCGCTGTCTTCACCGGCCGGTATCGTCAGCGTTGAGGGCAAGATGGTGTAATCCGCTCCCGCCGTCGCCGTTCCGCCCGGTTCAACGTTCAGCGTAATCGCCGTCGGCGAAGCCATGTCAATGTTGACGGACACCTCGACCCCCATTGTTACATTATTCTCTGCAAGCGTTGTCGCCGCGTCCGGGGCAAACTCGATCGTGTTGCCGTGCGCCCGTATTGTCACCGTCGTCGTTTCGCTGCTCCGAAGCATGCGCTGATGCTCCTCGGGAACCTCAATCTGCAAAACAATTTCTTCGGGGATTTCCCTCGGAGCCGCGTTGCCATCGTCCAGAATCCCAATCTCGACATCAAACCTCGTCACTCCTGCGGGAACCATCATTGTACACGTCAACTCGGGGCAGTCGGCCGTGGTGTCCGGCGCGCTCTGCTGTCCCGTGCCCGCATCCAGCGTGTAAACCTTGTGCCCGTAGTTGAAGTCGCTCCCCAAATCCGCCGAGGTGGCGTCCTCGTCAATGACAAGATTGAGCATCACCGGCTGCGACAACGATTCCAACTCCCCGGCAATCGTCACCGTGCCGCCTTCCTCGATGGTGGAGGTCGGCGACAGCGGCTGCCCGCTCTCGTCCACAGGCGTTGCCAGTCGAACGGGCGGAACCGCCTCGCGCTCCTCGTACAAAATCCGCTTCTCGCGCTTGACCGGATCAAGAAGGTTCGGGGCATAGGAATTCGGAGAAAGCGTCCCGCCGTCCAAGCCGGGAAGGCTGAACCGGAACACAAGTCCCGTGCTCCATCTCGAACCGAATGAATCATCTCCGTCGTGCCGCTCGTATCCGGCTTCGAGGAAAACCCCGGGAAGAATGCGAATTCCCGCATCCGCGCCGAAGGACGGACGCCATTTTGTCTTCTCTTCTTCCTCTCCTTCAAAGCGCCAAACGCCCACGCTCGCGTTCAGCCGCAGGCGCGCCCACGCGAGCCCCAAACGGAGGTCTCCGCCCTGGAGGGCCTGCTCTTCGTAGTCCGTGCGCCCCTCGGTCCAGTCGTTCAAGGGATGGTAGTAGTTCAGTCCCGCTTGAAAGGCATCGCTCTGCATGTCGATGCCGACACCAAGGCGCTGATGCCCCTGCTTGAAGTCATAGTCGTAAAACAGCGAACCTCCCGCAATCACGTTCCGGATAATCCGGTTGCGGTACACAAGTCCGAGATTGCCGTCTATGCGCTTTTCCTCCTCAAGCCCGGGCCAGAAAACCAAACCGGGTTGAATGAACAGCGCGTGCTCAATTTCTTTTTCTTCTCCTTCTTCTCCTCCCGCGCGTCTCAAGCCCGGCAGCGAATCAAGCAACGAAGCCGGAACCGGAACAACGGCATCAAGCTCTCCCGTAACACTTTCTCCCCAGACCCAGCCGAGGCTCGAGTCCAAACGGAAATTTTCGTCCAACAACGCAACGCCTCCCGAACGGACGACGTCTTCAACGGTGTTAACCAATATGCGCGAGCCCGTGTTTCGAAGGGCGTGCTTGCCGCATTGCGAGTAATCGCGCGATGTTCCCGTCGGAACGGACTCCTCGTTCGCGTTTTCGGAATCGTCCAGGCGGTTTCGAATGGCGGAGGAATCAGCACCTTCGGCGCAACCCAGCACGCCGCCCCATAACTGTCCGAGGTCGGATTGCGAGCGTGTGAACCAAAAACCGTCCTCCGCCTTTGAAGACGACGGCAATTCTGAAACCGCGAGCAATAAAAACGCTACAAACGGAAGCAGCAACTTACGGGAAAACAAACGAATTTCCATGGCACATCTTCTCCAATAAAGGCATTTGGAATCCTGTATACTATATTTCTCTCGAAACGGCAAAGGGCTCCGCATGAGTAAAAGTCAACCTGTGTTCTGCAAGTCTCCGTCACCGGAGGCGCGATTCCTGCCTTGGGGCCTGCAACCAAGCCGCAACGGTTCATGCGCCGACGGGACAAGATGCCCTATGTTTCTGCGGAAATTGTCGAAACGACTCCCGGCCGGTGCTTGTGGCAGGACGCCAATTTGTATAAAATCGGTGCAGACACAAGCGAAACACGCCGGACACTATCAACAATGAAGGAGAGGACGGCATGAGCAAACTTTACATCACCGGCGCAAAGCGTACCGCGATAGGCGGGTTGAGCGGAGCGTTATCGTCCCAGTCCGCAAGCCTGCTCGGCGGCGAGGCCATCCGTGCGGCTTTGGCGCAGGCTGAAAACCCCGTGCCCGATGAAGTGGTCATGGGGAACGTGCTGATGGCGGGCCAGGGCCAGGCGCCGGCGCGGCAGGCGGCGCACCATGCCGGCCTGGACTGGAGTGTTCCGGCAACCACGGTGAACAAGATGTGCGGCTCGGGCATGCAGGCGGCGATGATGACCGCCGATCGTCTCATGCGTTGCGGCGGCACGGGCGTTGCCGGAGGAATGGAGAGCATGTCCCGCGCGCCGCAGCTGATTTTAGAGACGAGAAAAGGTTTCCGGATGGGGCATCAAAAAATATATGATTCAATGTTCTTGGACGGACTTGAGGACGCCTACGAGCCCGGCACCTTGATGGGCGTTTATGCCGAACGCACGGCGCAGGAACGGCAAATCTCGCGCGAAGCCCAGGACGAATTTGCATTGTCCTCCCTGAGCCGCGCCCGGACGGCGTCCGAAGGCGCCTTCCGGCATGAAATCACCCCGGTCACCGTCACAGATCGCAAGTCCGAAACCACGGTCGACCGGGACGAGCAACTCGCCACGGCGAGACCCGAAAAAATCCCCCATCTCAAGCCCGCCTTTGTTGCGGACGGCACCGTGACGGCGGCAAACTCCAGCTCGATCAGCGACGGGGCGGCGGCCCTGGTGCTGCAGACAGATGCCGCGCCGCCGAAAACGGCGCGCGCCGAATGGATCGGGCAGGCAACCCATTCCGAACTGCCGAATAATTTCACCGTTGCTCCCATAGGCGCGATTCAAAAACTCCTGGATCAAACGGGCTGGGGCGTCCAGGACGTGGATTTGTTCGAAGTCAACGAAGCTTTCGCCGTGGTTGCGCTGGCGGCGCGCGGGCATTTCGGCATTGACGCGGAACGTTTCAATGTTCACGGCGGCGCGTGCGCATTGGGGCATCCGGTCGGGGCCAGTGCGGCGCGGGTGATTGTAACGCTTCTCGGCGCGTTGGAAGAACGCAATTTGAAACGCGGCGTCGCCTCGGTATGTATCGGCGGCGGCGAAGCCACCGCCGTTGCCGTCACGCGTTTGTAAGCGGCAACGGGTGCGGTGATTATGGAGAAGATATCGCAAAACAAAACCGTTCCTGCCTTGCAAGCGCAATTAAAAAGGAGAGAAGAGAGCGAATGCTTTTAAGCGAGCAACAGGAATTTTTGCGCGACACCTTGCGCGGTTTCGTGGACGCCCGAATTGTTCCGTTCGCGGCCGAATGGGATCGCAACCGCGCCTTCCCCCGCGAGGCCGTCCAAGGACTTGCCGAACTCGGGGCGATGGGGGTGGCAATTCCCGAACAGTACGGCGGCGCGGGATTGGATCAAGTCAGCCTCGCGGTGACAATCGAAGAAGTCGCCCGCGGAGACGCCAGCACCAGCACCGTTCTCAGCGTGCAGAACAGCCTTGTTTGCGCGGTGCTGTTCAAGTTCGGCACCGAGACGCAAAAGCAGGAATTGCTTGTTCCCCTGGCCCGGGGGGAAAAGCTGGGATGTTTTTGTTTGACCGAGCCGACCGCGGGTTCGGATGCATCGGGCATTGCCACGCAAGCCAAGCGCGACGGAGAGGATTGGGTGATTTCGGGCGGAAAAATATTCATCAGCACCGGCAGGGAAGCCGACATTGCATTGATATTCGCGGTAACCGGAAAAAAGGACGGGAAGAACACCCTGACATGTTTTGCCGTTCCGACCGATACTCCGGGTTTTCAGGTCGCGCGGGTGGAAAACAAACTGGGACAGCATGCAAGCGACACCGCGGAACTTTTGTTTGACCAGATGCGGGTTACCGACGGCTGCCGGGTGGGCGAGGCCGACAGGGGTTATAAAATCGCACTCGCCAATCTGGAAGCGGGACGGATCGGGATAGCCGCCCAGGCGACGGGAATTGCACAAGCGGCCCTGGAAGCCGCGCAGCAGTTCGCCGCCGAGCGGAAAACTTTCGGGAAAACCATTGACCAACACCAAGCCGTGGCTTTCATGCTGGCCGAGATGGCAACCGATGTGACGGCGGCCCGGCAGTTAACCTATCATGCGGCGGGTTTGCGGGATGCCGGGGTTCCCGGTTTAAAAGAAGCCTGCATGGCAAAATTGTTTGCTTCCGAAATGGCCGAACGCGTAACCAGCAAAGCCATTCAAATACACGGAGGCTATGGTTACAGCAACGACTATCCCGTGGAACGTTACTATCGCGACCAGCGTATATGCCAAATATACGAAGGAACCTCGCAAATTCAGAAAATGGTGATCAGTCGCCAGCTATCCGACGGCAAGTAAGAAAGGAGAAATCAATGAGTCTTATTTTGGAAAACTGCAAAAACGGCGTCGCGCATTTAACCCTCAATCGCCCCGAGGCGTTGAACGCGCTTAATCAGGATTTGGTCGAGGCGATGATTGAGGCGTTGCAGCGATACGATCAAGATGAAAGCATCGGCTGCATGGTACTGTATGGCTCGGAGCGGGCGTTTGTCGCGGGGGCGGACATCAAAGCGATGCTGCCGAAGGATTTCGTCTCCCACCAGAGGGAAGAGATGTTCATTTTCGCGGTCAACAAAATCGAGGCCGTTCAAACACCGGTCATCGCCGCGGTGGACGGTTATGCCCTGGGCGGCGGGTGTGAACTCGCCATGGCCTGCGATATGATCGTTGCAACGCAGGAGGCGAAATTCGGACAGCCGGAAATCAAACTCGGGACAATTCCCGGACTCGGGGGAAGCCAGCGCATGACCCGCGCGGTCGGAAAGGCCAAGACGATGGATTTGGTGTTAAGCGGACGCAACATGGATGCGCAGGAAGCCGAGCGAAGCGGCCTTGTCGCGCGTGTGGTTGCCCGCGACGAGTTGCAAGCGGAAGTGACCAAATTGGCGGAGACCATCGCGGGATATTCCCGTCCCGTCGTGCGCATAGCGAAGAAGGCGGTGAATGCGGCGATGGAAACCACCTTGAGTCAGGGATTGAAAACCGAGCAAAATTTGTTTGAAAGCACGTTTGCTCTTGAGGACAGGCGCGAGGGCATGGCGGCTTTTTCCGAGAAGCGCAAACCCGAATGGAAAAACCGCTGATTCGCAATTTAGCCGGGTTTCGTAGTTGGGCAAACAAATGACATGGCGAATCGACATACCGAGCAGATGAGGAAGGGCAAAACGAATCATAGCAAATCCGTCTATAATGGAAGGGTTTTTAAACGCTTTACATTAATCGTTATTGTGGCAATTTAAATGCATGCAGAACCAAGGATTACAGGCACGAAAAAGAAAAATCATGTACAGGTATATCGTTTTAAATCTTGATGACCCAATAGATAAGCAATTGTTACAACTTGCCTCTTCTGCGTTTATATGCGGTTGGTTTGGGCTGATTGTTATTCCTTTCATTATAGATTTGTATAAGACTTTCATTGGATAAACAATTTTGGAAAGGGGGAGGATTCCTCTTAATTTGGCTTGCTACGATTTTAGGAGTCTGTTCGGGTTTATATTGGTTTTCATATCTGTTAATTAAATGGGAGATTTTTATATCCTATTCTCAAGATGAGTTATTTATTTTTTCGCTCATTTTGTGTTTTTGGATGTCAACTTTATCTCTCTTCATTAGATACATATCTCGATGTATAAAAGAAACAGAAGAATTTGATGTGAAAGAAGAACCGGAAGACAAATAAATATCTGTATGACCGGTTCCGAACCTAGTGGGAATCGGACAGGCTGACAGTTGGGAATGCTTTTTTCAAGTCCTCCAGCAATTCTCTCAACCCGTCGGCATAGCCCCATCCCATCCATTCAACCCGCTTAAATTCCGCTTCTAACAGGGGCATGAATTCAGATACCAGAGTTTCATCTTTCTGTTTTATCAGCGTTTCAACAAGGCGGGAAAACATGGACAGCATACTGTCATAAAATGGCGCACCAATATCGCCGAATTCCAACGTACAATCGTTGCCGCATTTGACATAGTAAAACATCAAACTCAGCGTATCGGATAGGTTGCCGTTTGCTTTTTTGAATTCGCTGATTGCTTTGCGCCCGTCGGAAAGTTGAAAGGCTTGCCAATGTCCTTTTGGGTGTACCGCCTCGCGAATGCGCGCTTTGTATGGTTCAAGATGCTCACTTCCAACCTGATCGCTCAAAAAAGCGGGAGTGAAAGAAGACTTTGTTCAATGGCATGGATAATGGTTTTGCTCCATGCTTTGACCATACAACAAATTTTCAAACTGTTCACAAGCACGCAAAAACGGCGGCAGGAGAATCATTGGAAAAGCCGTCTATAATACGCCCGGCGGCGGGAAATTTTGAAGTCTCCCTGCTATTCATTCTCCTGCCGTTTCCTTCGCGCGGCAATCTAAATTTCGGGCTCAAGCGCGCATGCGGGCAATTTTCAATCTTTTTCCCTGGCGTCTCTCTGATATGATTTCGAAAAATTCGCCAATTTAAGGTAGAATCCGGAAGATTTTGTGAAACGTAGACAATTCCGAATGTAAAGGAGAAAGATGCAATCACTCAAGCAATGCCGCATGTTGATAGATGGTGCGTGCGTCGAGGCGTCCGACGGCGGCGCCTTCGACAGCGTTGATCCCTCGAGCGGCGAGGTCTGGGCGCGCGCGCCCGAAGCAACCGAACATGACGTCGAGAAGGCCGTTCTTGCCGCCCATCGATCGATGCGGGAGGGTCCCTGGGCGTCCATGTCGCCGAGCGAGCGCGGACATTGCCTGCGGCGGCTGGCGGAATTGCTCGAAGAGCACTCCGAGGATTTGGGGCGGCTGGAGACGCGCGACACCGGCAAACTCTTTCAGGAGACCCGCTGGCAGGCAAAATACATCGCCGAGTTTTTTCATTTTTATGCAGGCGCCGCCGACAAGATTCACGGCGAGACGCTCCCCATCGACAAGCCCGACCTGTTTGTTTTCACCGAGCGCGAGCCCGTCGGCGTTGTTGCCGCAATCGTGCCGTGGAACTCGCAGCTTTTTCTCAGCGCGGTCAAAATCGCTCCCGCGCTGGCCGCCGGCTGCTCGGTGGTGTTGAAAGTTTCAGAACACGCTCCGGTCGCGATGCTGGCATTCGGAGAACTCGTACTCAAAGCCGGAATCCCTCCCGGCGTTATCAACCTTCTCAGCGGTCACGGAGAGCCTTGCGGAAAGGCGCTGACTTCGCATCCGCTCGTAGCGCGCGTGTCCTTCACCGGCGGGAGCGTGGCCGCCGCGCGCGTGGTCGCCAACAGCGCCGAAAACTTCGCGCAGCTTTCTTTGGAACTGGGCGGCAAGTCTCCTTTCATCGTATTCGAGGACGCCGATATTGAAAGCGCCGTCAACGGAGCGGTTGCGGGAATCTTCGGCGCTTCCGGACAAAGCTGCGTTGCCGGATCGAGACTCTATCTGCAGGAAGGCATCGCCGAAGAATTCCTCCAACGCATGGCCGAGGCCGCCGGCGCCATCCGCATCGGCGATCCCATGAAAGAAGAATCCCAGATGGGACCTTTGTGCACGTTTGCGCAAATCGAGCGCGTCGAACAGCAATTGGAAACCGCCCTTCGGGAAGGCGGACGTCTTCTGTGCGGCGGCAAGCGTTTGGATGCGGAAGGAAAGGGGGGCTGGTTTTTCCAACCCACCGTCATTGAATGTCCGCGCCAGGACATGACCATTGTTGACGAGGAATTGTTCGCCCCGGTGGTCGCGGCGCTGCGCTTTCGCGACGAGGAAGAAGTCCTGCGTCTTGCCAACGACAGCAATTACGGTTTGGCGGCGGGAATCTTCAGCCGCGACAGTGCGCGTTGTTTGCGCATGGCTCGGAGCATTCAGGCGGGAATCGTCTGGGTGAACACTTACAGGGTGATTTCGCCCATCGCGCCGTTCGGCGGACAGAAGTTCTCGGGCTACGGCAGGGAGAGCGGCTTCCAGGCGGTATACGACTATACCCGCCCCAAGACCGTTTGGATGAACATGTCGGATGCCGCGATGGCGAATCCGTTCCAGCCGCGTTAAGGGGGTTTGCGTGAAATTTCATCTGGCAATCAATCTGGAGCGCATGGATGCCTCCGCCGACATGAAAGAAGTGCAGCAACACACTTTGGAAATGGTTCGTCTTGCCGACGAAGCCGGCTTTGACGTTGCATGGGCCGCCGAACATCACGCTTTGGAAATGACCATCGCGCCGGATCCGTTTTTGCTGCTGGGCTGGTGGGCCGCGCATACGAATCGCATCCGTCTGGGTTCGGGCGTGGTGAACGCCGCCTATTGGCATCCGGTCAAACTGGCCGGGGAGGCGGCCATGCTGGATCTTCTCAGCAACGGAAGATTGGAATTCGGAATCGGTTCGGGAGCCTACCAGCGCGAGTTCGACCGCATGAAGCCGGGACTCTCGCAAAAAGACGGCTGGCGGTACATGCAGGAGGCCTTGCCGGTGGTGCGTGCGCTGTGGCGCGGGGACGTCGTTCACGACGGCGAATTCTGGAAGTTTCCCAGGGCGACATCCTGCCCCAAGCCGCTGCAGAAAGAAGTGCCGGTGTGGGTGGCCGCGCGCGCGCCGATCACCTTCGATTATGCCGTGGAAAACAATTGCAACATCATGAGCTGGCCCCTGACGCTGCCGCTCTCCGAGATCGAAACGTATCGCGAACGCCTGGACGCGGCGGTTGCCGCGCACAATCCCGGCTACAAAGGCACCTTTGCGGTGATGCGCCATACGGTTGTCTATGACAACGACGTCGAACGTTCCAAGGCGATCGATGCGGTGCGGCAGGTTCTCGCGCGCTTCGGCAATCTGATGACGCAGTCGGGCGACGTGATGGAGGGGTTTCCCGAAGCGGTGGCGCTCGAGTCGCTGGAGGGAAACGTGCGGGTTGATCCGGACATGCTGGAGGAGAACCTCATGTTCGGAACGCCCGCCCGGATTATTGAAAAACTGCATGCATACGAGGCTCTCGGCGTGGATGCCTTCATCTATTACGCTTCGCTGGGGCTGGGGATTGCCGAGCAGAAGCGGTCGTTTCAACGTTTTATCGATGATGTCCTGCCGGCCTTCTCCTGATGCGTGCTGCTTTCCCGATGCGCAGACCTGCATTGATTCCGCAGGCAGCGCTTACGAACTGCGCGGCGGGGAGGGCGCGCCCGTGGCGGTCCTGATACACGGGCTGGGGCTGACTCGCCGGATGTGGCGCGATATTGCTTCGCGCCTGGTCGCGCGTTACCGCGTGCTTGCCTATGACTTGTGCGGACACGGAGAGAGCCGTGCGTGCGGACGGCCTCCGGACTTGTCGCTTCTGTCGGAGCAATTGCGTCGTTTGCTGGATGAGTTGTCGATCTCAAAAGCCGCGTTGATTGGATTTTCCCTGGGAGGCATGATCAACCGGCGCTTTGCCATGGACCATCCCGGCCGCGTTCTCGCCCTGGTCATTCTTAACTCTCCCCATGAACGTTCCCCCGAGCAGCAGGCCCTGGTGGAGGAGCGTGCCGCGCGCACCGACGCCGGCGGCACAAACGCAACCATCGATGCGACTCTGGCGCGCTGGTTCACCGAAGCGTTCATTCGAGAACGCGCCGATGTGGTCGCGCGGGTGAAAGAGTGCGTGCTTGCCAATGACGCACGGGACTATGCCGCCTTCCGGCGCTTGCTGGCTTCCGGGGTTTTGGAGTTGATTCGACCGGAGCCGCCGATATCGGCGCCCGCGCTGGTAATGACATGTGCGCAGGACAGCGGCAGCACGCCGGAGATGTCGCAGGCCATCGCCGGGGAGATATCCGGCGCGCAACTGGTCATCGAACCGGATTTGCGCCATCTGGGTTTGTTGCAGGAGCCGGAACGTTTTGCCGCGCCGGTGGAAACGTTTCTGCAGGGAGCGCTCGCATGAGTTCGAAGCGCCTCCTGAGCGGCGGACAAGCGGTGGTGGAAGCGCTGCGCGGCGAGAGGGTCGAACATGTCTTCGGATTGATCGGCTCCGCTACGATGGAACTTTTCGATGCGCTCTATGATGCAAAGGATATCCGCTTTCTGGATGTGCGCGACGAGCGCAGCGGAACCCACATGGCGGACGGCTACGCCCGCGCCCGGGGCAGGACGGGCGTTATCATCGCGGGTCAAAACGGCCCCGGCGCGACCAATCTCGCTACCGGACTGGCGCAGGCGAAAGCCGCCTATTCGCCGGTGCTCGCGCTTGCGGGATCGCTGTCCACCTCCCACGTCTATCGCGACGCCTTTCAGGAAGTCGATCAAGAAACTATGTTTCGCCCGATCACCAAGCGGACATGGACGGTTCCCTCGATTGCGCGCGTGCAGGAGATGATGCTCGAAGCCTTTCGCAACACCATGACGCCGCGGCAAGGTCCGGTGCTGTTAAATCTGCCGCGCGACGTTCTCGCCCAAAGCGCCGAGTTCGAAACTTTGCCGCCGCCGCAATCCTATCGCGTCGGCAACGCTCCCGCCGCCGGAGAAGAAATTCTCGAGCAAGCCGTGGAACTGCTCTGCGGCGCCCGCCGACCTTTGATTCTCGCCGGCGGCGGCATCAAGAACACGGCCGGTGACGCTCCCGTGCTTGCGCTCGCCGAAGCGCTGGGCGCTCCGATCGTCACTTCCGCGGGACATGGAGACGCCGTGCCCTTTTCCCATCGCTTGAACATGGGACAGACGGGCCCGCGCGGCAACCCGCTCGCCTCGAAGCTGGCACGGGAGGCGGACGTGATTTTGGCCCTGGGGACGCGGCTGGGATTCAATTCGACTTTCTACAGCTATGAGCATCTCAATCGCGATGCCGCCTTGATTCATGTCGAACTTGAACCTTGCGCCATCGGTCGATACTTTCCCGTGGCACTGGGCGTTTGGGCGGACGCCGCAACGGTCGCGCGGCAATTATGCGCGATGGTGGAGAAGCGGCAATTGCAGGACGAAGCAAAGACGTGGGGCGAAGCCGGCGAGCGGGCGCGCGCCGCCTATCTGCTTGAGCGCGACGAAGCGGCGGTAACGGATGCCGACTTGATTCAGCCTTCGGGTTTGTTCAAGACTCTGCGCGATGTGCTGCCGAAGGATGCGGCGATCACTTTGGATGCGGGAACTTTGTGTTTGCAGGCGACGGATGCGTTGAACTATTGGCAGCCGAGAAGTTTGTTCACGCCGCTGGACTTTGGCCTGGTGGGATTCTCGTTTGCCTGCGGATTGGGAGTGAAATTGGCTTGCCCCGACCGTCCGGTGGTAAGCCTGATGGGGGACGGCGGCTTCGGCATGACAATCGGGGAACTGTCCACGGCGGTCGCCCATAACATCCACACAGTCACATTGGTGTTGAACAACGGTTGCTGGGGAGCGGAGAAAGCATACCAGCGTGACTTTTTCCAGGGACGCTACATCGGCGCGGATATCGCCTCGCCGCGCTTCGACCAAGTCGCGGAACTCTACGGAGCGAAGGGATATCGCGCCGTGAATTTGCCCGAAGTGAAGGAAGCGTTGGCGGAAGCCTTGAGCCGGGAGGCTCCGGCGGTCATCGATGTGGCAATGGACCCCGATGCATTGTTTAGTTTTCGCCGCGACAGTTTTGCGCACCGGGGCGGTTGAGGAGATTCCGTTGTGAAATCCCAAACCCGGGTCGTTGTCATCGGCGGAGGCATTGCGGGATGTTCCACCCTCTATCATCTCACAAGGGAAGGCTGGAACGACGTAGTGCTTCTCGAGCGCGACGAAATCACTTCGGGAACCACCTGGCATTCCGCCGCCCAGGTGACCAACTTCGGCATGAACCAGACCATGATCGCGCTGAAGTCCCACTCCATCGCCCTCTACAAGGAACTCTCCGAAGACCCCCTTCATCCGATCAATTACCACCATGCCGACGGAGGCATTCGTCTCACCAACACGCCCGCGCAGATGGACGGGTATCGTCATTTTGCCTCCATGGCAAAGGGCATGGGAGTCGACTTCGAAATAATGGATGCGGAGGAATGCGCGCGGCGCCATCCCCTCATCACCACGACCAATTTGCTCGGCGGACTTTGGGATCCCCTCGACGGCGACATTGATCCCGCCCAGCTTTGCCAGGCCCTTTTGCAGCGCGCCCGCGCCTCCGGCGCCGAAGTCTACCGCCGCACTCCGGTGTCCTCCCTGACCCGGCACAAGGATGACAGTTGGAGCGTGCACACCGACAAAGGCGACATCCGCGCCGAGATTGTCGTCAACGCGAGCGGCTACCGGGTTAACGAAGTTGCCGCCATGATGGGTGTGCAGCATCCGGTCATGTCCATGGAGCATCAATACATGCTCACCGAGCCGATCGCCGCGGTTGCCGAAGCCGGTCATCGAATGCCCTTGTTGCGTTGCGCCATTTCCGATTATTACTGCCGACAGGAAAAACAGGGACTCCTCATCGGTTTTTACGAGCAGGGGTGCAAGACATGGGGCATGGACGGCATCGATCCGGACTTTTCCAACGCTTTGTGTCCCGACGACCTCGAGCGCATCAGCGATGTCTGGGAGGGCGCCTTGGAACGCATGCCGGTTCTCGCCGAAGCGGGAATTCACAGAGTCATTAACGGACCCATCACCTATTCCCTGGACGGCGCGCCCCTGGTGGGGCCGGTTCCGGGCAAACGCAACGCTTTTTGCATTATCGGACTGCGCGCCGGTTTGGGCGAAGGCGGGGGACACGGATGGCTGCTGGCGCAACAAATCGTGCACGGCGAAGCCTGCTATGACACATGGCCTTTGGATCCGCGCCGCTTCGCCGAACATGCCACGGTCGAACTGTGCGCGCTGAAAGCAACAGAGGAATACCAAAACGAATTCCGTTTTGAATATCCCCACGAACACCGCCCCGCCGGACGTCCCGTCAAAACCACGCCGCTTACTTCCCTGCTCGCCGCCGAGGGCGCGAGCTTTGCGGTGGTCAACGGCTGGGAGCGCGCAGACTATTACAAACCCGATGTAAACTTCTCCGAGACCCACGGGTTTCGCTTCAACGAGGTCTTCGATGTGGTCGCAAAGGAAGTTGCCGCCTGCTCGGGTGCCGTGGGACTCGCCGAGGTCAACGGTTTCAACCGCATCGAACTTTGCGGCAGGGACGCCCTTGCCTTCCTCGACCGCATGTCCTGTTCCCGCCTTCCCAAAAAACCGGGAAGGGTTTCGCTGAACTATCTGCTTAACCACCAGGGAATGGTGAAGGCCGAAGCCACCCTGGCGCATCTGCCCGACGGGCGCATCTGGTATGGGTCCGCCGCCGCCGCGCAAATCCATGACAGGGACTGGCTCGAAAAACATTTGCGCCCCGACGAACAGGTGACGTTTCGCTTTCTCACCAATACGCATTCCATTCTGGTTTTGGCGGGACCGAAGGCAAGGGATGTGCTCCAAGAGGTTTCGCGCACGGACTGGTCGGCGGCGGCGTTTCCGATGCTCTGCGCGCGCGAAGCGTTTATCGGAATTGTTCCCGCAACGGTTCTCTCGGTGAGTTTTTCCGGAGAACTTGCTTACGAATTGCACGTTCCCAACGAACATCTGCAGGCCGCGTATTTTGCGCTGCGCAATGCGGGAGAAAAATTTAACATGCGTTTGTTCGGTGCGCGCGCCATTGAGAGCATGCGCATGGAGAAGGGTTACCTGCACTGGAAAGCCGAACTGCTGACCGAGTTTGATCCTTTTGAAACCGGACTGGAACGTTTTGTCGATTTGGAAAAAAAGGACTTCATCGGCAGGCAGGCTCTCCCGGAGTGCAAGAAGCGGGGCGCGCGCAAACAGCTCGCGATGCTGGAAATCGACAGCACGGAGGCTCCCGCCCATGCGGGCGCGTCCGTTCTCTCAAAAGGCCGCGTCGCCGGCACGGTTACTTCCGGAGCGTGGGGGCACCGGACGGGGAAGAATCTCGCCTATGCTTTTCTCGAGCCGGACTTCTCGGCTCCGGGATGCGGCATGGAACTGGAACTGCTCGACAAGGTTGTTCCCGCACGCGTGATTCCGGCGGTGTCTTATGATCCCGAACGCAAGCGGACGCGGTTGTGATTGTGATTGCCGCGCATTGCCTGTATTATCCAAACACGGAGGTTAATTAACATGTATCTTGCTCGTTTCCCGCGCCGGGTTCTGGCGCACCTGCCAACGCCCTTGGAGCCGATGGAACGCTTGTCTTCGGAACTGGGTTGCGAAATCTGGATCAAGCGCGACGACTGCACCGGACTTTCCACGGGCGGCAACAAAACCCGCAAACTGGAATTCCTCATGGCGGAAGCCGAGGAAGGCGGCGCGGACATTGTTCTCACCCAGGGAGCAATTCAATCCAACCATGCGCGCCAAACCGCCGCGGCCGCCGCCAAGCTGGGAATGGATTGTCACATTCTTCTCGAAGACCGCGCCGGTTACGACGCCGCCAACTATCGGGGCAACGGCAATGTGCTGCTGGACCGGTTGCACGGCGCGAGCATTGAGATGTTTCCCGGAGGACACGACATGGTGGCGCAACTGGAGAGCGCCGCCGAAGAGCGCCGTTCGGCGGGGCGCAAGGTTTATGCGATTCCGGGAGGCGGATCGAATCCGACCGGCGCGTTGGGCTATGTGAATTGTGCGCTGGAACTGGTCTCGCAGGCCAATGAACGGAACTTGCACATCGACCATATCGTGCATGCAACGGGGTCCTCCGGCACCCAGGCGGGATTGGTGTGCGGAATGCAGGCGATTAACGGAGGCATTCCCGTTCTCGGCATCGGCACCCGGGCGCCCCGGGAAAAACAGGAGCAAATGGTTTTTGACCTGGCCTGCAAGACCGCCGACAAGCTGGGTTGTCCGGGCGTCGTTTCACGGGATGCGGTTTGCGCCAACAGCGACTATGTGGGAGAGGGCTACGGATTGCCGACGAAGAGCGGCGTCGAGGCAATCGAGATGTTCGCGTCGCTGGAAGGAATACTGCTGGACCCGGTTTATTCGGCGAAGGGCGCGGCGGGACTGATTGACCTTGCACGCCGGGGGGAGTTTGCCGGAAAGCGCATTGTCTTTTTGCACACCGGCGGATCGGTCGGATTGTTCGGTTATGATTTCGCCTTTGCCGGTTGATAATTCAACAGGGCGTCCTTCGGTACATTTAATTCGGGGGTAGTGCAATCGTGTGGGCGGCGCGAATGTTTTCGTCCGCCTTGGCGGAGATGTAATTCGGCCGGTGGGTTGCAAGAATCTCCTTGGCGTTGGCGTTGGCAACGCTCCAGATGTCTTTGGCGCCAAGTTCCTGCCAACTGTCGGGAGCGAGTCGGTCGGCGAAGTGCGGATAGAAGTAATCGCGCTCCATGGCGTTAAAGGTGTGCTGGGCGCCAAGGAAATGTCCGGCGCCGAAGACCGTTTCGCGAATGGCCTCAAACGCAAGGGTTTCCTCATTAATCTCGGCGCCGCGCAGAACGCGTTGAATATGTCCGATCATGTCATTATCGAGAAGGAAGGCTTCGAAAGACGCCCCCAGCAGGCTTGCGGTCATGCCGCAGGACTCATAGACCATGTTGGCGCCGGCAAGTCCGGTTGCCAGCGCGGAGAGGGCTTTTTCGGCGCCCATTTGCGCATCCACGGCTTTAGCGTCGCTCATGGAGGAGGCGACTCCCGTCGGGAGTTCGAGGTGGTTTCCGATTTGGCCCGCGGCCGCATTGAGGAAGCTGATTTCGCCTCCCCCTCCGCAGAAGGCGCCGCTGCGCAAGTCAATGACAAAAGGCCAGTTGGAAAAGATGACGGGATGTCCGGGAGCGAAGACATTAATCATCGCAAGGGCCGCGAGAGTTTCGGCGGTGGTTTGCGCAAGCATGCCGGCGAGGGTTGCCGGCGCCGTCGCTCCCGATTGCGCCGCAATGATGGCGTTGATGGGAAAATTGTGCTCAATGCACGCAAGCGCGACTTCAACGGCGTCTTCGCCGTAGCGCAGAGGGGACACCACCGGACTGATGTGGGCCTTGCAAAAAGGTTTGCGGCGGAACGAACCTTGCGCGCCAAGGCATTGGTCGAACATATCGATGATGGCGGGGACATGTTCGGCAAGCGTAATGGAAGTGCCGATCGGTTTTTGCGTTCCTTTGAGGAGCGCGTAGACGGTGTTGATGTCGAGATCGAGCGGATTCTCCACGTCGGTTGCGATGCAGCAGCGCGTGAACCATGCGATGTTGGGAAGCGTATCGACGAGGCGGGTGAAATCGTAAAGGTCCCGGAGGCTGGAAGCCCGGTAAAGCCCGCTGTCGAGGTCGAGGGTTTTGACGGCCGCGCCTCCGGTTCCGAAGAAAACGCGCTCGCCGCCAACTTCGATGTCGTATTGCGGATCCCTGCCGTGCAGAACAAAGTGTTTGGCGGCGCCGTCAATGATGTCCTCGATCATCGCGCGCGGATAGCAGAGGCGACCGCGTTCGTTGAGAAAGGCGCCTTTCTCGATGGCTTGAAGCTCAAGGCGCTTGGGGGCTAGGCCCATGCCGATTTCCTCAAGGATGCGCATCGCGGTGTTGAGAACGGCTTGGAGCGCGTCCGGCGAAAGGGGTTTGTATGCGCCGCCGATCTGCCCCGGAGGGGAGGGGAAAAATACGGGTTTTTCTTCGGTGCGCTGGGCGATTCTGCGCGCACGCCCCTTGCCGCGGCGGTTCGATTTCGGGGGAGTGGAGGGCGCGCTCTCGAACATATTGCTTTGTATCACGCGGTGTTCGCGATTACTATATTGTTGATACGAATGCATTTCCGGGAGGCAGAAGCATGACCAACGAAAAAGACCAAGAAAAACTCATGAACACGCTCTATTGGTGGGGTGTTCCGACATTATTTCGCGCGCCCTTCGAGAAGGACCCCTCGAAGTGCGACATCGCCCTCGTCGGCGTTCCCCATTCCACCGGCAACGGCACGACGGAGCGCGACCAGCACCTGGGACCTCGTGCCGTGCGCGATGTTTCGGCCCTGGGTCGCCGGGTTCACATGGGCTTCGGATTTGATCCCTGGCAGAGTTGCCGCATCGCGGATTTGGGCGATGTGCCCTTGCCCGAAGCCAATGACAACGAGCGGTGCATCGAGCGCATCACCGAATTTTATTGCAAGGTGGATGAGGCGGGGGCGTATCCGGTTTCCATAGGCGGCGACCATTCCATTACCGGGGGGATTCTCCAGGCGCTGGGACGGGACGGCGGGCGCGCGCGGCAGGGCGAAAAAATCGCCCTGTTGCATTTCGACGCCCACACCGACGCTTTCGCCAATTTGGATCATTTCCTTGGAGCGAAAAAATCGGCGGCGCACTGGGCGGCGTATTTGGTTCAGGATGGTTATGTGGATGCATCGCACAGCCTGCAGGTCGGCATCCGCGGCAACACGCGCACGCTTGATTGGCTCAAGCCCAGCTACGACCTGGGCTATGAAGTCATTACGATGGATCGTTATCGGGAGTTGGGAGGGAAGGAATGCGTTCGAATGATACAAGAGCGCATCGGCGACCGTCCCGTTTACATCACCTTCGATTTGGATTGCATGGATCCCGCGGTTGCACCGGGGGTTTCGAATCTTGAAGCGGGGTGCAACGGGTTTCAGATGGATCAGGTGATGGAGTTGCTGCGTGCGGTTCGGGGCATGCGTGTGATTGGCGGCGATGTGGTCTGCCTGATGCCGACGAAGGACAATCCCAACAAGATTACATCTTTGGTTGCGATGTCGGTGATGTTCGAGATGGTTTGCCTGATTGCGGACCGGCTACTCAAAGAACAGGAATAACACAGAGTTCCCCGATTATTGAGACATTGGCAAGGGTTTTTCCGTCTATTGCACTCTAATGCGTGACGGGGTAGGATTCAGTTTCGCATCCATCCTAACCAATTTACGAGGAATTATCCCGATGAACGTAAATATTACCCCCCCCCCCCCCCCCCCCGTTTAACTAATTCCTCCGCACCGGACTTGCGACTTGTAAGTTCGCAGCCGGTGAATTTTCTTCATCTCATAGTAATAACCCTTGCGTTAACTTTGCTTGTTGCTTGCGGAGGCGGAGGTTCGTCCGGCGCTGCGGCAGTTTCTCCTACTACGCCTCCGACAAATATGCCCGATATGCCGGACCCTGTAGCCATGCCAAGTTATGCGGTAACAGATTTGGATATGGCAAGAATGGCTGTCGGTGGAACTGCGCCCACGAGCAGTATGACCGAAATGGAAATTGTCACCGAAATTCAAAACAGGGCAACCGCAGCGGATACATTTGAATTCAGCAATTTTGCTCCAACAGCAAATACCGTGAATGTAACTTGCGATAACAATAATAAATCATGCGTTACCGGTAATATCCCCGATGTCGGCATGCTTACATTTTCCCTCGCTGACATAGAAGATCTTTCTCTTGTTGACGATACCGGCTTGATGAATTTTGATTCCGAGACCCAAGTTGTGATGATAGACGGAGAAGTCACAATAATTCAAAGTCATGCCGAAGCGGGACAAGATGGCGGAACACAGCTAACCTTTCAAACTTATGGTGGATGGCTTGCGGATTCTGCATTTGGAGTGGAATTAATGAATGTAACGGAAGATGGCACAACCACCAACCGCTTCGCTTCTTTTAGTTTTGGTGATGCAAGTGGAAGCAATCCGGTATTTCTTGATCGGAACTCAGGCGAATTACTACAATGGCGCGGTACAATGGTTGGCACAGATACTGAGACAGGACATGTTCTCCATGGTGATGTGAGCATTTCATATGTTAATACTAATAAAAATGTTTTGTCGGAAATTCGTTTCTCCGGCGTCAAAAATTTGAATAGCGGGAACGATGTTACCTTTGGTAGCGGTAACAGCAACGACATGCTGTCATTTCAAGATGTCCCTGTAGCTAATGGAAGTTTTGCATCAGCCAACGGTGAAGTTAAAGGGAGTTTCTACGGTATGAATCACGAAGAAGCAGGCGGGATTCTCAATAGCGGCACTCACAATGTCATTGGAGCATTTGGGGCAAAGAAATAACACGAACAGCGACAGGGTAGCGTACCCCCCAATTTCACGACTACCCTTTTAACTCGTCCATTACCTCCCTCTCGTCATCGTTTGGAAGATCGTTGAAGTTTATATCCTCAGAATAGATTTCCTGCGTCGCCGGAATTGCGCTAGTCTGCAGGGCATGCGGAAATTCACCGGCAGTTTCACCCAGCAGGAGCCCCTTCCCGAAGACGCGATCGAGGCGGCGGTGGAAGTGATGCGCTCCGGGCGGCTGCACCGTTACAACATTGTTGAAGGAGAGGTCGCGCCCGCCGCCCGTCTGGAAGAAGCCTTCGCCGAATACATGGGCGCGCGCTATTGTCTCGCCTGTGCTTCGGGCGGGTACGCCCTGCATGTCGCCTTGCGCGCGGCGGGGTTGCGTGCGGGCGAAGTCGTTTTGACCAATGCTTTTTCATTGGCGCCGGTGCCCGGCGCGATCGATAATGCCGGCGGCGTGGCGGTCCTGGTTGAGACGAACGCGGAATTGGTCATTGATCTCGATGACCTGGAAGAAAAACTCGAACAGCACCGTCCGGGGTTTCTGCTGCTCTCCCACATGCGCGGGCACATTGTGGACATGGACGCCCTGTGTGCCCTGCTGCAGCGCTACGGGACGAAATTGATAGAAGATTGCGCGCATACCATGGGAGCGTCCTGGGACGGTCGCAAGAGCGGCAGTTTTGGTTTGGCGGGTTGTTTCAGCACCCAGACTTACAAGCATCTTAACTCCGGGGAGGGAGGGTTGTTGGTGAGTGACGATCCTGATTTCATGGCGCGCGCAATTTTTTATTCCGGTTCTTACATGCTGTACGAGCGTCACGGACTTCCTCCCGCACCGGAAGCCTTCGCGCAGGCTGCCGCGCTTACACCCAATTACAGCGGCCGCATGGACAATCTTCGCGCCGCCCTGTTGCTGCCCCAGTTGCGCCGGCTTGAGGATAACTGCGAGCGATGGAATCAACGTTATCGGTTGATCGCAAACTGTCTTGGAGATGTTGCGGGGATTCGCTTGCCGCAACGCGACCCGAAAGAGCGCTATGTCGGCAGTTCGATTCAATTTTTTCTGGACAATCGATCGGGAGAAGAGATTCAGGCCTTTCTGGCGGCTTGTCTCGACCGGGGCATCGAAGTGAAATGGTTTGGCGCGTCCGAGCCTTCCGGCTATACGAGCCGTTATGACCATTGGGGCTATCTTCAGAGCCGGCAACTTCCCCGGACGGACCGGATTCTTCACGGTTTGTGCGACATACGCATTCCCTTGACGTTCTCCCCGGAGGATTGCGAGCAGGTTGGCAAGGGCATCGCCGAAGCTTTTGCGCAGACCTGTATCGAGACAAGGGAGGCGGTATGAGCGCGTCCGGCCGTCCGATGATAGGAGTTCTTGGCGGCATGGGACCTCTGGCAACGGTGGAGTTGCTGCGGCGTGTCGTGGAGTCGACTCCGGCGCGCGAGGACGGGGATCACATTCACATGTTCGTGGACAACAATCCGCATGTTCCTTCGCGAATCGCGGCGTTGGTTGAGGGCGGTGGAACGAGTCCCGAAGCGGAGCTGCGTCGCATGGCCCGGCGGTTGCGGGACGGCGGATGTGATTTGCTGGTGATGCCTTGCAATACGGCGCATTTTTATGTGGATGCGGTGCGCGAAGAGAGCGGCTTGGAGGTTCTCGATATAGTTTCATTGACGATGTCCCGCCTGTCCCGGCGGCGTCCGGCCGTGAGTCGCGTGGGAATTCTGGGATCAAAAGCCGTGGAGCGGACCGGGCTTTTTGCGCGCGCGTGCCAAAGCGTCGGGATGGAGGCGGTTTTTCCCGTCGATGCGCAGGCGGACGCGTTGATGGACCTGATCAAGAGCGTGAAAAGCAATGCGCCGCAGGAGGAATTACGGCGGCGGTTCGGCGAAATTTTGGAAACATACCGGCCTAATTGCGGGCGTAACCCCGATATTTTGCTTGTCGCTTGCAGTGAGTTGTCGATACTGTATACTTCGAAGGGTGAGAGAGAGGGGGTTGAAGATTCCCTCCGTGTCCTCGTTGACGAAATTCTTCGTCGTGGGGGCGTAGTTAATAACTAAACAACAAGAGGGAAGGAAATAATGAAGAAAATTTTCGCCATTTGCGCCGGGTTGTCTCTCGGCATAAGCACGCCCGCGGCCCTGGCTGCGGACGTGGTCATCGGGGTCCCGAACTGGCCGTCGGTGAATGTGACCGCCCATGTGCTTCAGCGGGTGATTGAAGACAACCTCGGCCTTGAGGTCGAGTTGCAGCCCGGGACGAACCCGATTGTCTTTGAAGCGATGGACAGCGGCAGCATGCACGTGCATCCGGAAGTGTGGCTGCCGAACCAAAGCAATCTGCATGACACTTTTGTCAAAGACAAGAAAACGGTTCGGATGAACCCCAATGGTGTCGTTGCGTTCCAGGGGATGTGCGTGACAAAGGACACCCCGGGCTTGACGGGCATTAGGAGTCTCTCGGACTTGAGTGACCCGGACATGGCCGCGAAGTTCGACAAGGACGGCGACGGCAAGGGGAACATCTGGATCGGTGCGCCGGGCTGGGCGTCGACGAATGTGGAAAAGATTCGCGCGAAGTCCTACGGATATTCCGAAACGATGGATCTCGACGAGATCGACGAGACCCTGGCGCTTGCGGAAGTCGACAACGCGGTTGCGAAAGGCGAGCCGATTGTGTTTTTCTGCTACACGCCGCACCACATGTTTGCGTTGCATGAGCTGGTTGTGCTTGAAGAGCCCGCCCATGACGCGAGCAAATGGGTTGCGCTCCAGCCCACCGATGATCCCGACTGGCTGGAGAAGTCCAATGCCGGGATGGCGTGGAAGGACGCGATGCTTCACATCCATTACGCCTCCAGCCTCGAAGACAGCCATCCCTTGGTGGCGTCCATTCTGTCGAACGCTTCGTTTGACACGGACACCATCAGCAAGATGACGTTTGCGGTGGTGGTTGAGAAGCAGGATCCTGCGGACTTTGCCCGCGACTGGGTTGCCCAGAACGGCGACGTGGTGAACTCCTGGCTTCGATAGGAGTCGTAAAAGCGTAAGATGCGTGGCGGTTGCGCGGGCGGGTCCTTCGCCCGCCACGCTTTCTTCCTTTCCGAACAAGCATAGGCATGTCCCCGGATAACAACTCGGAAAAAGCGGTCATCCAACTCGATGGAGTATGGAAGATTTTCGGCGATCGTGCCGACGAAGCAATGGAGGCGGTGCGTTCGGAAGGTTTGTCGAAAGCCGAAGTGCTGGAGCGTTACGCCTGCGTTATAGGAATAGCGGATTGTTCTTTCGAGGTGTTTCGAGGGGAAATTTTTTGCGTCATGGGGCTTTCCGGTTCGGGGAAGTCGACGATGGTGCGCCACCTCAATCGCCTGATTGAACCGACGGCGGGGGAAATTTCGGTTCTGGGGCATGACGTTCGGGGACTTTCGGAACGTGATTTGCGCGATTTGCGCGCGGAACATATCGGCATGGTGTTTCAGCACATGGCGCTGCTGCCGCACAAAACGGTGCGCGACAATGTTGCGTTTCCCCTGCAGGTTCGCGGCGAGCCGAAATCCCGGCGCTGGAGCGTCTCGCAGCACTGCCTGAGTTTGGTCAATCTGGACGGCTACGAGGATCGTTTTCCCAGGGAATTATCCGGAGGAATGCAACAGCGCGTGGGTCTTGCGCGGGCGCTGGCATCGGATCCGGAAGTGCTGCTGATGGACGAGCCTTTTTCGGCGCTGGACCCTCTGATTCGGCGCCAGTTGCAGGATCAGTTCATGGCGCTTTCCGCGGAACTGCGCAAGACGACGGTGTTTATCACCCATGATTTGGACGAGGCAATTCGGATCGGCAACCGGATTGCAATCATGAAAGACGGAATGATTGTGCAGATCGGCACGCCCGAGGATATTGTCACCCGCCCCGCCGACGATTATGTGCGTGATTTTGTCGAAGGCATTTCGAAACTGAAACTGGTGTTCGCGCATTCCATCATGGAGCCTCTCGATCAATATCGTTCGACTCACGGCGTGGGTCTCGAAGACTCGCTGCGGATTTCCCACGACCAGGACCTTGATCACATCATCGATGTTTCGGTTACCACCGACAAGCCGATTGTTGTGCAGAGCGACGAAGGCACGGACATTGGCGTGATCGACAAGAATATTTTGCTCAAGGGAATTCAGGGAGGCAAGGCATGAACGTCCCCGAGACTTCAACGCAGCCCAAAGGCGAGAGCGTCAACCTGGCCGCTTCGGTGGGCACGTTCGTCGGACCGCGCTCGGAGTATTACGTAAAAGAATTCACGCGCATCCAGGAAGCCACGAAATTCCCATGGTCATGGAACACCATGTCGTTTTTGTGCGGACCGTTCTGGGGAGCGGCGCGCGGATTGTGGGGGTATTTCTGGTTGTTCCTGGTTCTGGAGTTGTTTGCGCTGGTGCAATTGGGCCGCGGGCTTTGGGGGGATTTGGGCGCGGATTTGCGCGGGCGTTATGAACGCTTGCAATCGATTGTTGCAACGCGGCAGGAAGAAGCCCGCCAGGCTTTGGAGGCGGGCGACCAGGTGACGGCGGACACGGCTCTCAAGGTTGCGGAGAATCTCACCCGTGCCGCCGAGCAGGCCAAAGAGCAGGCGGATGCCGCCGCGGCCGAGACGAGCATGGTGTTGCTGGCGGGGGTGGTGTTGCTGGTGCTGTTCCGGATTGCCCAGGGCTTTTACGCCAATATGCTGTACGAACGCCAATATCTTCGTTGGCGTGCGGATTCGACGACAACTTCGGGCATCGCCATGTCGAGGGTTTTCTACGGAGCGCTTTTGATTGCGGGAATTGTGCCTTTGACGCTTTACCGTTTCACGGTTACCGAGCCTTATGCCTGGATTACGAAATTCCCCGTGGAGAAAGAATATTTTTCACCGATATCCAATTGGCTGGAGGGCTGGTTTGACTGGCTGGCGGTTTCCGGAAGCGGCGTGTTTGACGGCATTACCGGAGGCATCCGTGCGGTCCTGGATGGTCTTGAGGTTGTGCTGGTGCAGACTCCGTGGCCGGTGGTGATGTTGGTGATCGTGGTGGTCGCCTTCCGGCTGGCGGGCGCGCGGGTGGCGATTTTCACGGCGGCGGCTCTGGGATATCTGGCGTTTCTGGGTTTGTGGGAGGTCAGCATGGTTACGGTTTCGCTTTTGGGGGCGGCGGCCTTGTTGTGCGTGGTGCTGGGGATTCCGCTGGGCATTTGGTTTGGCAAGAGTCAGCGCGCTTATAACGCCGCCCTTCCGGTGTTGGATTTTATGCAGACCATGCCGGCGTTTGTGTATCTAATTCCGATCATCGCGTTTTTCGGCACGGGGAAACCTCCGGGGGTGCTGGCGACGATTATTTTCGGAATGCCTCCGGTTGTCCGGCTGACGGCATTGGGAATGCGCCAGGTTCCGGAGAGCACGAAGGAGGCGGCGCGTGCTTTTGGATGCAGCAAGGCAATGCTGCTGCGCGATGTGGAGATTCCCCTGGCAATGCCTTCGATCATGGCGGGCATCAACCAGACAATTCTGATGTGTTTGTCGATGGTCGTGATCGCTTCGTTGATTGGCGCGGGAGGATTGGGCAAGAATGTCCTGGAGGCTTTGCAATACGCCGCCAAGGGACAGGGAATTGTTGCCGGCTTGGCAATTTTGTTCTGTGCTATGGTGATCGACAGGATCGTGCAGGGGTATTACACGCGCATGTCCGGAGGAATGAAATAAGCCGGACGCACGCCCGTTGCTTTTTAGGGTTGCGGGAAACGAGGACGCCTCGATGGATTTTACGCTAAGCGAAGAACAAACCGCCATTTTTGAAATGGCAAAAGATTTTTCCTCGAAGCAAATTGCTCCTTATGCCCGCCAATGGGAGGAAGAAGGCACCATCCCCCGAACCCTTTGGCAGGAAGCGGCGGCCCAGGGATTGGGAGGAGTTTACGTATCCGAAACCTACGGCGGCTCGGGACTGAGCAGGCTGGACGGCACCTTGATTTTCGAGGCCGTGGCAATGTCCTGTCCTTCGGTGGGAGCGTTTTTATCGATCCACAACATGTGCGCGGCAATGATCAACAGCTTCGGAGACGAAGCCTCGAAACAAAAATGGCTGCCGGATGCCTGCAGCATGCGGAAGGTCTTTTCCTACTGTTTGAGCGAGCCGGGTTCCGGGTCGGATGCCGCGGCACTGCAGGCACGGGCGGAGAAACAAGGCGGGACATATTCCCTTTCGGGCAGCAAGGCTTTTATCTCCGGCGGAGGATATTCGGATTGCTATCTCAGCATGGTGCGCACCGGAGAAGACGGAGCTTCGGGCATATCGGCAATCGTGGTCGAACAGGATTCGGAAGGGCTGTCCTTCGGCGCCTTTGAAACGAAAATGGGTTGGCGCGCACAGCCCACGGCGCAGGTGCAGTTCGATGATTGTCGCGTGCCCTGCGAAAACCTCATAGGCAAGGAAGGCGACGGTTTTCGTTACGCGATGGCGGGATTGGACGGAGGGCGTTTGAATATAGCGGCTTCCTCCCTGGGCGGGGCCCAGGCCGCGCAGGACGCGGCCTTGCAATACATGTCGGAGCGCAAAGCCTTCGGAAAAACCTTGAACCGGTTTCAGGCTTTGCAATTCCGCCTGGCGGAAAACGAAGTGAAACTGCAATCGGCGCGGACATTCTTGCGGCAGGCGGCATGGAAGCTGGATCACAAAACGCCCGATGCAACGCAATTCTGCGCCATGGCGAAGTTGTACGTGACCGATGTCTGTTTCGAGGTTGCCAACAGCTGTCTTCAGCTTCACGGCGGATACGGTTATTTGGCGGACTACGGGATCGAGAAGATTGTAAGAGACCTGCGCGTGCATCAAATACTGGAAGGCACGAATGAAATTATGCGAGTCATCATTGCCCGTCAATTGTTGAAAGAATATCCATGACCGACGAGATTATCATCGCGCAACACGGCCATGCAGGCTGGATTACCTTGAACCGTCCGCAAGCATTAAACGCTTTGACGCATGAAATGTGCCTGGCAATAGAGCATGCCCTGGACCGGTGGCGGGACAATGCCGATATCGCCCATGTGGTGATAGAAGGAGCGGGCGAGCGCGCTTTTTGCGCCGGCGGCGATGTTGTAAAACTTTACGAGGCCGGACGGGCGGGGGAGTTTGCCTACGGACGGAAATTCTGGAGGGACGAATACCGGCTGAACACAAAAATTTATCATTATCCGAAGCCCTATATCGCTTTTCTGCAGGGCTTTACCATGGGCGGCGGGGTTGGAATTTCTTGTCACGGTTCGCACCGGATTGTCGGGGAAAGCAGCCGGATTGCGATGCCCGAATGCGGCATCGGATTCGTGCCCGACGTCGGAGGCTCGCTGTTGCTGGCCCGGGCCGCCGGGCATCTTGGCGAATATCTGGGAACCACCGGCGCACGCATGCAGGCGGGCGATGCGATTTACGCGGGCTTTGCCGATCATTACATCCCCGAAGAATATTGGCCGGCGTTGAAACAAGATTTGCAAAAGAAAAATGTTGCCGATGCGGTGGGCGGTTGCGGCAAAGCCGCGCCCGAGTCGGCAATGGCCGGGGAACAGCACCGGATAGACAAGTTTTTTGTACATGCGGAACTTTCGCAAATCGTCGGGGCTTTAAGTTCCGATGGGGGAGAGTTTTCCGGGAATGCTTTAAAAATGCTGTCGCGTGCCAGTCCCTTGTCCGCAGCCTGCGCCTTGCGGATTGTTCGGGAGGTGCGCAAAGAACCTTCAATAGAACGGGCGCTAGAATGGGAATACCGTTTTACTTCGCGTGCGACCGAGTTTGGTGATTTTTTGGAGGGTGTTCGGGCGGCAATTATCGATAAGGACAACAATCCCCGGTGGCGGCATGCCGACCGGAAGGATGTTCCGCCCGGGGAAATTGCAGGGATGCTTGCAAAAACATAGTTTCGCTCTTCGCGCGGCCGCCCCTTGCCGGTTTACAACCGAAAGATTCTCCGTTGTTACGGGGGGAGAGCGTCAAGGACTCTAATCATCCAGGCGGAGGGCGTGCCCGGCCCGTACCCATCAGGCAGAGTGCCGAAGGAAACCTCTATGTCATCATTACTGGTATCGCCGTCCCGTTCCGCCGTGACGGTTAAAGTGATGGTGCCGGGATTGGCAGGAACGGAAATCACCACATCGTTGCTCGAAGGGGTTCCCGTCGAAGTAGCTCCGGACAAAGTGAAACTATAGGCGGCGGAATTTCCCGTGAAAGTAAGGGGGATATCGACCATCGCGGTCGGAGCCGGAGAGATGACCAGAGTCGCCGTTGCGTTGCTGCTGCCGTGCATGCCCTCGTCTATTATGTCGCGCGAATTGGAGCCCGGGAAGGAGACGGTGTGTGTTATCACCGGCGGTGGCGGATTCGAATCAATGGTGAAAGTCTGGTTTGTGGTGCTGCCCGGTATCAAGCCGGTTGATCCCGCATCGGCAATGCCAATGGAGAGAGAAACAAGCTCGGCCTCCGTATCCGTATGAACGCTCATCGTATCCGGCAGGATGGAGATTCTTATATCCTTGCTGGTATCACCTGCGTTGATGGTCGGCGGAACGGGCGTGCATGAATTGATGGATGAACATTCATTGCCGTTGTTGTCATATCGGATAACGAAGTCTCCGGATATGCCGTAAGTCGCCTCGTTGCCCTCTCCCAGGGAAAAGTTAAAAGAGACGTTTTCAGTAAGAGGTTCACTCAGGGTGATTGTCATGGTTATATCGCTGTCTTCTTCGACGGTTGCGCTCCCGCTGTAATCCAGCGAAACGGTCGGGAACGGTCGGCCTGCAGGAGTTCGCACGACCAGGGGATTGCCGGGCGCCAACTCCACGCCTGTCGAAGCAACTACCACGGAAAGAATTATATCTTTCGAAAGCTCGCCTCTTTCGGGCTCTGCAAGGGTGATGACCACATCATCGGCCGCAGCCGTCTGGCCCGCCGTCACGGTGACTTGGCAACCCGTTCCCGCAACGGTGTCACAAACCTCGCCGCCGACGGATATCGTCCAGTCGCCGTCCGTTCCGTATGTCGCCGAGCCGGTTCCGACAAGATTCAAAACAACATCTTCTGCAAAAACCTCGTCCAGCCGAACCGCTACGTTTCTCGTATTGCCTGTCTGGCTTGCGGGGGTGGACAGACGGACCTTCGGCACCGCTTCACGCTCCTCGTAGATGATCCTCTTCTCCCGGGGGACGGGCTTGTACAAGTTCAAGACTCTTCCGCTGTCGCCGTAACTTTTCCCCTTGAGGCCGGGAAGGGAAAACCGGAACGCCAATCCCACGCTCGCGCGCCGGCCGAGCGAGACGTCATCGTCGTGATTTTGCAGGCTTCCTTCCAGGAAAACGCCCGGAATAATCCGAAGTCCCGCATCAATGCCGAAGGAAAGATTCCACTCGTCCCTAGTCTCCTCGTCCCCCTGAAACTTCCAATAGCCGACATTGCCTCCGACGCGCGTCAAATGGCTTTCAATGGCAAGGCTGACATCCATGCCTTGCAGGGCATCTTCGATATATCCTTCCCGCCCGTCCTGGGTGTCGCTAAGCGGGTGGTAGTAGTTGAACGCGCCGTGAAAACCGCTCCTTTGCACATCCACGCCGATGCCGATGCGTTGGTGCCCGATCTCGAAATCATGATCGTAGAACACCGAAGCCCCGCCGATCACGTCGTCCGCCATTACGGCCCGGTAAACCACGCCGAAGTTTCCGTCGATGCGTTCAGCCTCTTCAAGCCCCGTCCAGAAAACCGCGCCCGGTTGAACGAAAACAGCCTGCTTGCCTTTGCCCCACAACGGAATCACCGCATCCACTTCGCCTTCTATCGTTTCCCCGAAAACCCAGCCCAGGGACGAGTCGAGTTGAAACCTTTCGTCAAACAACTTAAATCCGCCCCGTCGCAAGGCGTTCTCAATGGTATCAACGACGATTTGGGAACTCGCGGCTCGCAAATCCAACGTATGGGAATTGGCCAGGTTCGGGGGAAGGGTCGAGGTTGTCGTTGCCGACGCGGAGCCGAGCGAGGCCGTCCAAGCCAAGGATATTGCAACGACTGCAGAGCGGAACAGGTTCATTCAAAAGCCTCCTTTAAGGGAATTAAAAACTTGTAGGGAGATTCTACCGACTCCCGGAAGGGAGTCAAGCGAAGTTTGTTTGCGGGGACCATGGCTCATTTTCCCCCGGCCGTTTTTCGCAAACCGGGGGGATTCGGCATGGGATTGGGCGCATGGCCAATAAGCCTGAATTTTGTGAACGAAAACCCCAAACATCCCGCCTTGCGCCGAATATGAGCCGATTCGCCTCCAACGCGGAGTTCAAATGTTGATTTTCTCCTTGTCGAATGCCTTCCGAATCCGGGCAGGAGCGTGTAGAATTAGAACAGTTCTAACAGGTTGACAATTCAGGGGGTGAGAGACATCGAGATTCGATTTTTTCCCGGCAGGTTTTTGCTTCCGCTTGCGGCGTTTTTGCTGCTTACAATTGGGGTGCTGTCCTCGTCTTCGGGGGCGGATGACTCTCTGTTTGTCCGCTCGCAATCCCAACTCGAGCGGCTGTGGAGCGGCGTGCTGGGATGTGCCGAGAGCGGCGATGCTTTCACCATCCAAAACCGCTTCAATTCCGACGGCGCAAACGGCGGAACCGTTACGGCGGGAGCGGCGGGCGATTACTCGCAATGCGGCAAACGCGCCCTTCGCGACACGGGCTCGCGCATACTGGTCGATACGATTGAGGACGCCGTGCGTTCGGGAGGCGTTGCGCTCATCGGTGAACGTTTCCGTTTCGACTCGAGCATCGGATGGGTTTTGGACGAGAGTGTCACCGGCGAGGTCGAAGCTCTCATTCCGCTGGTGGACGGGGAAAATCCCGACGGAACGGGGCAGGCGTTCTTCCTGCAGCCGGGCGTGATTTTCTGGCAGGGTCTCGAAAGCGAAGACCGCATCGACGGCAACTTCGGAGCGGTGTACCGCACCACGTTCTTTGACAACTTCATCGGCGGCGGTTCGGTGTTCTATGACCACGACTTCCAATACGGGCATTCGCGCATCGGCGCCGGCGTTGATTTGCAAAGCGGGCTCTTCCAGGGGGGAATCAACTACTACCACCCGCTGAACGAGTGGGAGGAGGGGCGCACGGACTACGAGGAACAGGCCCTGCGCGGCGTGGATTTGCATGTGACGCTGGAGCGGGAAGTGATGCGCTTGAGCGCCAACATGAGCTACTGGCGCTTCGAGGGAGAGGAGGATGTGAAAGAGGAATGGAAGCCTTCCTACGGCCTGGACATAGGCATTCGGATTGCCCCGGGCGTGTTTCTTGAGGCGGGATACGACAAGCATGACGGGGAAGTTTCCCTCGGTTCGAGATGGAACGCGGGACTTGCGTTCCGCTTCTCGGTTCCCGATTTCAAGGGCGCGAGCTACGGCGAGGGAGGCTTGTCCTCCAACCTGTGGAAGCTCGTTGAGAGGGAGAAGCGGATCCTCTACGAAGAGCGTCTGAGAATCCCCCGGGTCAATCTGAGTGCGACGAGCGAGCGCGTCGCCGAACCGACAACGACGGACGGTAGCGAGACGACGGTCATCATGGCGGACCTGGGCAAGCCTTTGGACGAGGACGTCATGCTGCATGTCATGGTTGCGGAGACGTCGACGGCGATTTTGGGAACGGACTTCACCTACGGATACAAGGTCTACGAGTTGGACGAGACCACGGGCGAGCAGTCTGCGCCGGAGGGAGATGCAACGCCTTGCCCGGATGTCCAGGAGGAGATGTGCATGGTGATGGTTCCCGCGGGCGTGACGCGCTTTGACATCGAGGCGGAGGTTCTCATGACCGACGAGCCGGAAGCTGCCGAGTTCATAGACTTTCAGGTTGAAGTTCCCGAAGAGCATGCGCCCGTGCTGCGGGGCAGCGTTGTGGAACGGGTGGTCATCGAGGCGCACGACAACGAGGTCGGGTTCGACGAGGACGCGGAAACAACGCTTGCCGAAGACAACGAAATGGACGGAATCCAGGTGGCGATCAGCATTGACAAGCCTTCGCCCGAGCCGTTCACGCTGAATATCGACACAGGCGGAACGGCAACGGAGGGGGCGGACGGAAATTACAGGATTTCGACGAGAAGCCTGGCGATACCGGCGAACGCCTCGAGTGCGTCCCTGACGTTGTACGGCATCGATAACGACATGGGAGAGGAGAGCAAGAGCATCGTCCTGACGCTCTCGGGCGACCTGCCGACGGGCTGGACGATTGCCGATGAAGAGCATACGGTGACTCTCTCGGGCAGCGAAAGAACGGCTACCGGCGAAGATGATGCGGGAACTCCCTTGGTCGGCGATTTGGGCATCTTCTTCACATCCGACACACCGAACAGGGTGGTCGAACCTGCAAGCGGCAACCAATCGGTTACGGTCGAGGTCGGCATCGCCCGGGCGCCGAGAGCGAACATCACTGTAAGGGTCGTGCCGAAAATCGGGGGAGGCAATGATGCCGAGCAAGGCAGCGGCAAGGATTACACTTTTACGGGGCAGAGCGTTACCTTCACTCCGGACGATTACACGGATAAAACCTTCACCTTTAACATTCACGCCGATGACGTCCCCGAGGAGGACGAGACCATCATTTTGGAACTTGGCGACGATTCGGGGGAGTCGCGGACAAACGAGGGCAGCGGCTTTTTGCTCGGCTCCGACCACACCATCACCATTCCGACCAACGGCAAAATCATACGTTTCGCTTCGGATTCGGCAAAGGTTCTTAACGAGGCGTACGGAAGGGCGGAGGTCATGGTGGAAGTTGTTCCGCCGGCGCCTGTGGATATCACGCTGGAGATCCGGACCGGCGGACAGGCAACGGAGGGGAATGGAGGGGATTACACGATTTCCACGACAGACCTGACGATAGCCGCGGAGGAGTCGAGCGCCACAATCCTGCTCAGGGGCGAGGACGATTCCAACAACGAGGGGAACGAAACCCTCACGCTCCAGCTGCTCGATAGGAGCGGAGGCCTGCCTCCCGGCTATAGGGCGAGTATAACGCCGCACCGGATGGTTCTGGAAGACGATGATCTCAGTGCGGGTTTCACCACGGAGAGGATATGGCTTTATGAACCCGGCGATGGCGGCAGTGCGTCCCACCCGGTAATAGTGGAACTGACCGACACGCCTGACGAAACCGTCAATTTGACGGTTACTCCATCCGGCACCGCCGGCGCGGCAGACTACAGTTTGTCGACGACTTCGGTTTCGTTTGCCGCCGGCGCCACGGGCGGCGATCTTGTGAAGCTCGTCACCATCACCGTTAATCCGGACGATGATGCCGAACTGGACGAGACGGTTGTTCTTAAACTCAGCGACCGGAGCGGTTCTTTGCAGACCGGCACAAACGATTTCAATTTTTCCAGGGACACCTTCACCCTAACCATACCCAGAAACGACAATACCGTTCAATTCACCGAAATCACCGGCCAGGGGGATCTCGGCGAAGCGGCCGGAACCAGAACCAGGGACGTCCGCGTCAGCATAGCGGACCACCCCTTCACCGGGAACGTGGACATCAACATCAAGAGAGCGGGAACGGCAACCGAAGGAGAGGATTACACCATCGCCGTCAAATCTCCCGCAACGGCGTCCTATGCCGACGGCGTGTTGAGGATTCCCGCCAACGAGGCGCAGGTTGATCTCACCGTTACAGCCATCGATGATCCCGCCGACGACTGGGGGACGAACGAGACCATCGAACTCACCCTTGAGAATTCCGGCGGAAACCTGCCGTTGGGATGGGCAATCGATGCGGATAATTCAACAGAGAACCTAACCATCATCGATAACGACCGGGGAATCTTTTTCGAGAACGTCCCGCCGGACGGAATCCTGTTTTCTCACACGAGGGAAGGTGCGCATCGCAACAGCGCGCCCCAAGCCTCCCTCCGCGTCTCGTCTCCCTTTCCCCAGGGTGCCAGTTTTCCGATCACGGTAGAAGGCAACCGCGACGCCTTTGTGCTGGAAGCATACGGGAGCAATGTTTCGGACGGCATGATTAACTTCCCTAGAAATAGCGTGAATGTCCTATTCAAGATGGTTCCACAGCAAGATAACGCCGACATCTTCCACGATGTTGTTACTGTTACCATTGACCCCGACAACCTGCCTCCGACCATCGGGACCAACGAAAACAATGTTTGGCGGGTGGAAATCCATGATGATGACGCAAGGCGGATCAGATTTGGCGTTGCTACCTCCGGGGCGACGGAAGGCAGTTCGAGGGAGGTGAAACTCGAAATCACGCCGCCGCTCGACGAGGACGTCACGATTCCGATCACCAGAATAAGCGGCGATACGGATGCTTACTCGCTGTCTGCGAGCGCCCCTGCCAGCGCGAGTGTCACAACCAGCGGAGCGGTTCACATGGTTAATTTTGTTCAAAGCGAGGACCCATCCACCGTTACTCTCAATTTCACCGCGGAGGAGGACGAAGACCGCGTGGACGATGACATTGTCTTCTCTCTGAATCAGGCCTCCATGCCGGAAGGATATAGTGCAGATACATCTTCTTTGTATGTTCGCATGACCGATAACGACAAGAGGGTTGTCCGTTTTTCGAGAACGCACGCTTCGATGGAAGAGGGCCAAGTCATCACGGCGGACCTCCGGGTTTCGGAGGCGCTCACCGAGAATGTCTCAATACCGCTCACCATAACCGGAAATCCGGATGCCTATTCGATAATCGCGATTGCGCCTCCAAGCGCGAGTTACTCAAACGGCAGGGTTAACTTCATTCAAAGCGAGGACGTCAACAAAGTCACCCTCCAATTCCAAGCGAGGGAGGATAACAATAATGTTGACGAGACCATCACCGTTGCCGTGGATGAGCGCAATTTGCCCCCGGATTACAGAATTGGCTCCACTCAAGACACTTGGGAAGTCCGCATCACCGATGACGATACAAGAGCCGTGAGTTTCCAGTATAGTAATACAGCACTCGTTTCCCCCGATTTCGGAGCCGGGCACGTGCAGACGTTCGAGGGACAGAAAGAGAACTTCCAACTCCGCATCTCGCCGCCTCTTGGTGAGGGGCAGAACGCTGTTATTCCGCTCAAGGTAACCGGTGACCGGAATGCCTACTGGCTTTACAAAGTTGCTCCCGATGGCGCCAGTATCGATCAAAATCATCGCGTTACCTTCTCCCAGAGCGAGCATGCCTCCTCCGTCGGCCTCGAACTTCGAGCACGCCGGGATGTCAATCACAATAACGAACGAATCCGGGTTGCCGTTGACGGGCGCAATCTGCCGGATGGTTTTTACCTCGGAGAGAATCCTTTTGTGGATTTCGATATCCTGGACCTCAATGAAACAGTCGTTGATATGATTGTGCTCGAGCACCCGAGGGCAATACCGAATGACGCCGGTTTGTTGCATTTTTCTGCTAAAGTAGGGGATGTTTTCAATGTGCGAGTCCGATCGTCCCCGAATTGGCCTTTGTATATTTGTTCAAAAGAATACCACACTGAATATTTTAACAGCCATCATTGGCAGAGCAGTAATCGCTCCTCTTGCTGGCCACACGATGAGTCATTTCAAGTTGTTCCTGATGATCAACCTAATGGCGGAGCCTATGGATTCGTACCGTCCGCCCGGGACACTAGTTACGTCGGCTTGAACAAAGGCGTGATAAACAGGAATGAAGTTAATTACAAATTCACGATGGTGAGAGCCGGCTTCTACAAGTTTTGGATAAGAAAGTTGCCATACGGCACAAAAGCCGGTGATGCGTGGCAATTTAGTGTGAACATCTATAATTGATTTTGTAGCGACAGGCTGATTGTTCCTTTAAAAGCGCAGACATCACTTTTTCCCTCGATAGGCAGGGTTTCCATACAACTCATTGTGATTAATTGTCGATCCAAGGCTATGCCGGATAAATCCGTTTTTACTCCGGAGATTCGTAATTTTCCACCCATCAACATCGGGGCGACCGGATTTGGTTGTTAGTACAATGCGGCAAGCGGCAACGCTCGGATCAAGTTGTCCAATTTTTCGAATGTGGCATTTGAGTTGTTCCGTATCAGCCCAGAAACTACCGTCTCCTGACCAGCCGTAAGCAATATCGATGCTCCAACGCACGATTAACGCATCGCTGGACGGGTTGAACACCTCAAGAATGATCTTCTCCAGATGGCCCGTGTCCAGCCAGGTTTCAGCCGCTTGCATGTATGCGTTCCAATTGTCGGCAAGCATGCCGGAATCAAGATTGCTCATCCGGACAATATCCTTGAGACTCTTTAAGATGTTGTCCGCTACATAAGCAGCAGAGTGGGTGTAGGTATTAATAGAAACCGTAGTCATGATTTAGGGAATCCTTTGAGTAAATCTACACTTAATCCTTCCGGCACTTGATCCATGTATTGATTATCCATGTGCATTCCTTGTTTTTGGCGATGGCATGAAATCAACCGGCACGTATATCCTGTAGGTCGGGTGAAGCTTCCCTCCTTTCATCAGTGCACGCGGACCGGATCCGAAGTCAATCTCTGATGTATCCATATGTTTGCGCCAAGCATGTTGATGATAATCAGCGAAAACGAAGAATAGCCGCCGCACTTTCACGCTTCGACACGCGTTGAGCAACTGAACGAGCAGCTCCGGTTGCAGCGAGGTGAGGCTTTCGAATATCTTGCTCAGATTGTCGAAGCCCGCGCTATTTGGTGATATCTCGTCCAGCGTTTCCAGAATTGCGCGCTCCGGCGAGGACACTCTGATCGGCCATCGCCAGGCATCCAGGGCATGCATGCCGGATTGTATGTACTTGATTTCGTCTATGATGCCGATGGGGTTGTCTCCGAACGGAGAACGGTTATGGACGACAAACCGTGCTTTGGCCGGCAGACGTTTCAACCATGAAGGCGCATCTCCATAAAGGTGAACCCGAGGTTTGTCCTCAAACGGTAAATAATGGGCATAGCCTGCGAGGTCAAGCGCGCTTTCACCGCCAAGATGTATGTCCTTACCCATAATCCACTGGAGTGACAGTAGCGCTACTTGCCAGTCTATGTCGGTAGATTTGCGGGCTTTTTCCGGAAGGGGACGACGGTATACGCCGCGAACAACATGTTCCAGCCAACCGTGTTTCACATACCTATGAATTGTTTTGGGATCAATGCCCTCTCGTTTCTTCAACCATGCCGTATCGACCAGAAAACCCGGAGGAGCCTTATCGAGGAGAGATTTCAATTTTGGTGTATTTTGACGGCTCATATGCCATCAAAATAATACACTTTCAAAACAAATTGATGAAAAATCTGAATTTTTTCAAGAATTGCATCCAAAATTCCGCCCAATTCCCCCGCCAATCGTAGAATTCCATCCCTTCCCGTCATCAAAAGAAGCCGATTCGCCTTCCTCCTCGGCCATTTTTCGCAGGCTGGCACGAATGATTTTTCCCGTGGTGGTCATGGGCATTTTTTCGATAAAGCGGATTGCTCTGGGATATTCATAAGCCGCCAGGCGCGATTTTACATGTGCCGCAATTTCTTCCGCCAGGGATGCGCTTCCCGCATATCCGTCGGCAAGAACGATATAAGCCGAGATAATTTGTCCGCGGATGTCGTCCGGCTTGCCGACAACGCCTGCCAGGCGCACCGCGGGATGCGAAATCAGACAGTTTTCAATTTCCGCAGGTCCGATCCGATATCCCGCAAAGTTAATCACATCGTCGTCACGACCGATAAACCGGATGCGGCCGTCCGGATCGCGCAGCCCCATGTCTCCGGTCAGCAGCCACTTCTCGCCTTTCACAACAACGAATTTTTCTTCGGTGGCTTTCGGATTGTTCCAGTAGCCCAGGAACATTACCGGATCAGGCGCGCGAACCGCTATCACTCCTTCCTGTCCGTCCGCTAAAATCTCCGCCCTTTCGGAATCGATAATTTCCACCCGGTGCCCGACGACCCCGCGTCCCATGTAACCCGCCTTCGGGGATTCCAGAGCGCCGCAGCAGGAGACAATCATGTTGCATTCCGTTTGGCCGTAAAATTCGTTGATGGTGACGCCGAACACGCGCTTGCCCCATGCAAGAAGTTCCGATCCCAGAGTTTCTCCGCCGCTGGCAATTGAGCGCAAGGAACATTCGACGATGTCTTCTTCAGGCACTTGCTTCATCAATTTCAAGGCGGTGGGAGGCAAAAAGACGTTGCGTATCCGGTAATCGCGCATCAGCCGGAAAGCCATAGCGGGGTTAAACTTTTCAAACCGGTGCGCCAAGACGGGAACGCCATGGTGAAGGGCCGGCATCAAAACATCCAGCAGGCCGCCTATCCAGGCCCAGTCCGCCGGAGTCCAAAAGAAATCCTTGTCCCGATCCACGAAATCATGGCTGACCTCCACGCCGGGCAGGTGTCCGAGCAACACCCGATGGGCGTGCAGCGCCCCTTTGGGGTTTCCCGTGGTTCCGGAAGTGTAGATAAGCAAGGCGGGATCATCCGCACGGGTTGTCGCGGGCTCAAACCGGTCGGATTCCTTGTCGCAAAGTTGATGAAAAGACAGCACGCCGGATTTGCAGCGGTCATTAACGGACAGAACCGCTTTTAGTTTCGGCAATTCGGATTGGACGGCGAGTATCTTTTCCGCCTCCTCGGCATTGGTAATCACCGCCTTCGCTTCGGAATCGCGCAAACGGTGCAGCAGGGCTTCCGTTCCAAATAATGTAAACAGGGGAATCGAAATCGCACCCATCTTGGTTATCGCTATGTGGGAAACGGCCGTTTCGATGGACTGGGGCAGGAGCACGCCCACCCGGTCGGGCATTCCGTCCGGTTCGGCGCCGCGGACTCCCAACCGTTGAAGGGCGTTTGCAAGACGGTTTGATTGTTCCTTTAAGGCGCCGAAAGTAATTCTTCGCGGCTCGGCATCCGCGAGGTGTTCAATAACCGCAAGACGTTCCGGCTGTCGATCCGCCCATTTGTCGCAAACATCCACCCCGATGTTGTAATGCTCCGGAATGTTCCATGAAAAATCCTGCTGCAGTTCCGAAAAAGAGCAAGTTTTGTTCAGCATGCTAGGGCAGTCGCGCGGCACCGTCCAGGCGGATGGTTCCTCCGTTCAAATAGGAATTTTCAACGATGTGCACGACCAGTTTGGCAAATTCTTCCGGAGTGCCCAAACGTTTGGGGTGGGGAATTATTTCCGCAAGCGACTTCTGCAACTCTTCGGGAAAGGCTTCCAGCATCGGAGTTTGAAAAATTCCCGGAGCGACCGCCATGACCCGAATGGCATGGCCGGCAAGATCCCGGGCCATGGGAAGCATCATTGCCGCGACCGCGCCCTTGGAAGCCGAATAGGCAATCTGGCCTTTTTGTCCGTCAAAGGCGGCAACGGATGCCGTGCTGATGATCACTCCGCGTTCCTCTTCTTCCAAAAGATCCAGCTTGCTCATCCCCAGGGCGGACTGGCTTGCTACGTGAAACGTTCCCAGCAGATTGATATCGATTACCTTGGCGAACAGCCCGGGGTCGTGCGCTTCGCCCCGGGAAACCGTTTTCGCCGCGGGGGCGACGCCCGCGCAGTTGACGCAAATCCGTTCCTGTCCGTTCTTTTCGCGCGCCCGGGCGAATGATTGTGCGACGGCGGCGCTGTCGGCGACGTTGCAATGGATAAAGTCAACGCCGATTTCCTTGGATGTCTGCGCGCCTTTTTCCTCATCGTAATCGAAAATTGTCACCCTGGCTTTGCGCCGGGCAAGTTGTTCGGCAACGGCTTTTCCCAGTCCCGAAGCGCCGCCGCTTATGACGGCCGCTGTTTGATCATTTATCTGCATGAGCACCTTCCTTGTGTGGGGGTAAATGCGCCAGGACCAGGCCCAGTGTCATTTCCGGATGTTCAATGTGGGGGAAGTGCCCCATTTGCCGGACAATCACGGCTTGGGCGTTCCCGCCCACGGCGCGCTTAATGCGAAAGGGATGGTCGCGGTCGGCATACTCATCCGTCTCGCCTTGGAAAATAAAACACGGACTTTTAATGCGGGGCAGTATCGGCGCAAGATTGAAGGTTTTCACAAACTCCTCGTCCAGCCAGATTTCCAGCCATTGCCGATACAGCAGCTGCGCCCTTTTTCCGTGATAGCGTTCCAGTTTTTGAATTTTTTCTTGAGCGTCCTCCACATCGCTCTTTACGTTTTCCAGCCCCTGCGTGGTCACCGAATCCACATCCATGTGCGCCCCGAAAACGACAAGGGAATCCACCCGGTCGGGATAGGCGGCGGCATAGCACAGCGCCATGGAAGCGCCGTCGGAATGCCCGACAATGGACGCCCGGTCGATTCCCGCCGATTGCAGCACCTTGGGCAATCTCACCCGGCCTTCAAGGTCGTGATAATCAAAGCCCCTGGGATTTTCGGCGTCCCGCGATTGGCCGTAGCCGGGGCGGTCATACGCAAGCACGTTCATCCCGCCGTGTTTTGCGAGTTTCTCGGGAAAGTCCCGCCAAAGCTCCACGCATCCCAAAGCGTCATGCAGCAGCACGCACCAGTGTTCGCCGCCCACATCCCAACTGCGGGCGAAAATTCCGTCCTCAAGTTGATGATCGTGAATCTTCATGTTCTGCAATCTTTGATAACCAGTCCGTCATTGGGCAGTTGATCGACTCTCTCCACGGAGCCTTTCAAATTCGTAATCGCCCGGATGCTGTTTTCTATCGCGCCGAACAGGGCGGCGTCCTCGGTCGAACATTCGATCATCAGGCACATCCGGTCCTTGCCGCCGGTTTGGCTGATCTCCAATCTCGCGCGCGCAATCTCGGGGTGGCGGTCGCAGATTTCCTGGATATGCTGCGGGCGGACAAATTGTCCCTTGATCTTGGCGGCCTGGTCCGCACGTCCGCGCCAGCCGACAATCGCGTCTTGCCCGCAATCGCCGGAGTCCGCAAAAGCCGTCAAATCCCCGGTTGAAAAACGTATCAACGGCGCAACATCATCCACGCGCGTTACAAGCGTTTCCCCGACTTCGCCCCCGGGCACGGGATTGCCGGTTCCCGGGCGTACGACTTCAAGAAGGATGTGCTCGTTCAGCCAAAGCACGTCGTCCGGTTTGCGTTGATAGGCGATCACTCCCAAATCCGCCGTGCCGAAACATTCAAACACGCTGATGCCGCGCTCCCGGTAAAACTCTTTCAACTGCGGAGAATAATACCCGCCCGTCACCAGCGCCTTGTTCAGGCTGGAAGTGTCCAGACCCAGCCCGTCCGCACACTCCAATATGGTGCGCAAATAATCCGGCGTGCCGACATAGCCCGTGGTTTTAAAATGCGCGACGGCCTTCGCCTGCAGCTCGGTTTGTCCCGTGCCCGCGGGAAGAACGGCGATGCCGAGTTCGGACAGGCCGCATTCGAACATCGCTCCGGCAGGGGTGAAATGGTAGCTGAAGCAATTTTGCACGATGTCGCCGCGCTTGAATCCTGCATGATGGAGCGCGCGCGCGGTTCCCCACCAGCCGGTTTGACGGGATTCGGGATCCGCTATCGGTCCGGGCGAGAAAAACATGCGCCGCAAATCGCTTGCCCCGGCGAGTAAAAAATTCGCAAAAGGCGGATTGCCTCGCTGCTGCTCCGGCAGGTCCGACTTGTATCTCACGGGCAGCTTTTGCAAATCCGACAGTTGCTCCAGCGCCGCAACCCCGCCCAAAAGATCCCTCCATTCGGGCTTTTGCGAAAGCTTTTGCAGCAGCCCGTTGATCGAGGCCAGGTGATCGGCTTCGCGCCGGTCCCTGCCGCGGGTTTCCAGTGCGTCGTAGGGTTCCGTCATAGCCAGCGCTTCCTGCGTTTAAAGCTTTTCAGGTTTTTGAAACCCGTACGCTCCCCGCCGCCGAGATAAAAAGCTTTAACGTCTTCGTTTTCTTTCAACTCCTGCGCGGTGCCGTCCAGCACGATCTTGCCCTGTTCCATCACATATCCCCGGTTGGCAATCGATAGCGCAATGTTCGCGTTCTGCTCAACCAGCAAAATCGTCACCCCCAATTCCTTGTTCAGCCGTTCGATGATGCTAAAAACTTCCTGCACCAGAACCGGCGACAATCCCATGGAGGGCTCGTCCATCAAAATCAGTTTCGGCTCGGCCATCAACGCGCGGCCGATGGCCAGCATCTGCTGCTCGCCGCCGGAAAGATAGCCCGCAAGCCCGGTGCGCTCCCGCAGAACCGGAAAATATTCAAACACCCGATCGATGTTCTCGGTGACGTTGCTGCGCGGTTTCGAAAACGCTCCCAGGCGCAGATTCTCGACCACCGTCATGTCCTGGATGATCCGGCGGCCTTCCATCACCTGAAAAATCCCCGAAGCCACGATGTCGCTGGGCTGCCGGCGGGTGATGTTGGCGCCTTGGTAAAGGATGCTGCCGCGGGTCACCTCGCCGTTTTCAACGGGAAGCAATCCGCTGACGGCTTTTAAAAGAGTGCTTTTCCCCGCGCCGTTCGCTCCCAGAAGCGCCGTAATCTCTCCCTTGGGCACCTCCATCGACAATCCGCGCAGCACCAGGATTACTTCGTCGTAAACAACCTCGATATTTTCCAGGCACAGCAGATCTTCAACGGCATTCATCTCAACATCCCTGCGCGGCGAGGCCGGCAATGCACCGGCCCCGCCTGCTTCAGGGTTTATTGGCCCAGCCAGTCTGCACGACGGGGAAGGACTATGGTGTCCAGTTTCTTGATTTGAACTTCACCATCGACAAAACTGCCGTTGTTGATCGAGACACGCGTGGTGCCGCGGTGGTCCTTGTCGGTCCATGTGGAGGGCAGGCACACGCCTTCCATTCCTTCGGGAACCCAGTCCTGGGAGGCGTACATTGCGTTGCGGACGTTTTCTCCCGTAATTCCGCCGTTGGCCTTGGCGTATTTCATCGCGTCCACCATGTACATCGCCGAACAAATTCCGCGAATGTAATGATGGGTCGGCTTCTCGTTTACAATGTCCCTTTCCACATGCGCGGTGATCTTCCGCACCGTTTCCATTCCGGGGGCGTCCTGCTCCCAGAACGGCGAAGCCGAGGGGAAGATGTAGTCCCGGGTTTGGGTTGCTTCAATGGTTTTGTAACCGCCGCCCCAGATGTTGGCCATGTAGGTGACGTCCGTGCCCACCGTGTCGCAGGATTTCAACAGGCTGATCACGCTGCCGCCCAGATTGCCGACATAGGCGTATTGGGCGCCGCCTTCCTTGATGGTCAGGCATTGCGCTTTAAAGTCGCCGGGCTTCAAGGGCACGATAACCGGATTGAGAACCTCAAATCCCAGTTCTTCGGCAAATTCCATGCAGGCTTTTTTCGGAGCGTTCGGATAGGGATGGTTGTCGCCCGTGTAAACGAACTTCGGATTGCCGATGCCTTTGTCTTCGGCGTCGTTCGCCGCCCATTGCACCATCGCGCGGCATCCGTCGGAGTAGGAAGGTCCGTAGAAGAAATTATACGGCGCCGCTTTTTTGGTGTTGGGGTTGAGCGCCTGCGGGTCGGTCAGATGCGCGGAATAGGAAGCCGACCAGACGGGAACCTTGTCGCGGGCAACGAAGCTGATCAACGCCTCGGTGTCGGCGGTTCCCCAGCCTTGCATGGCAACCATGTCATGGCGGCTGGTCCAGCGTTTGTAGTGGCCGATCGCTTCGGCGACCTTGTAGGCGTAATCCACGGTTTCCATTTCTATCATGGTGCCGTCGATGCCGCCGTTGGCGTTAACAAAATCCACGGCATCCCGGACGCCCGGGCCGTATTCCGTTCCGACGAACGCCGTCGCTCCGGTGTAGTCGACCAAATGTCCGACAAAAACCCTGTCTTGGGCCAAAGCGGGCGTTGATAGCAAAAATGTTCCGAGGGTTAATAGCAGAATTTTTTTCATGACTCTTCTCCTTGTGTTGACAGTGTTAATAAATGCTTGGATGGATACATATTAGTATGAAAACGGGTAGAGACGCCAATAAGCGCGAATCAGTTGCCACCGGTGAATCAGCCCGTCGGGCTCGAAAATGAGGAAAATGATAATGGCGGCGCCGATGGCCATTTCCTTGATATAGGGCTGCACGTCAATCAAAAACGGCATCGGGCCCGAAAGCAGGGCTACCAAAAACTCCATAAATTGCGGCAGGAGAACGATAAACGCCGTGCCGAGCAACGTGCCCGCAACGCTGCCCAGGCCGCCGATGATTATCATCGCGAGAAACAAAACCGAAAACAAAATATTGAAACTTTCGGCGCTTACATAACCCAGATAGTGCCCCATCAGCGCCCCGCCGATGCCGGCAAAGAAACTGCTGATGCCGAAAGAGAGAATGCGGTATTTCGTCAGGTTGATGCCCATGACTTCGGCGGAAAGATAATGATCCCGCACCGCAATGAACGCCCGGCCGTCGCGGCTGCGCATCAAATTGCTTGCCAGCAGAAAACTGACGCAGACCCAGAAGAGCACCAGATAGTAATACCGCTGGTCGCTGTCGAACGTGAAGCCGAACAACTCGGGTATTTCGGCAAGACTTCCCGCGCTGCCTCCCGTAAACCATTCGGCGCGCGCAAAAAAATCTTCCAGAATGAATTGGGCGGCCAAAGTCGCGATTGCAAGATAAAGCCCCTTGATGCGCGCGGCGGGAATGCCGAAGATCATTCCGACGGCCGTTGTCATTACCCCGGCGAGGGGGATGGTAATCATTACCGGAATCCCGGTGTTGGTATTCAGCCATGCGCTGGAGAACGCGCCGAAGCCGAAGAACGCGGCGTGCCCGAGGCTGATTTGTCCGGTGAAGCCGACAAGGATGTTCAATCCCAAAGCGGCGATGCCGTAGATGCCGATCAGGATCATCAGGCTGACGACGTAGCCATCGAAAACGAACGGGACGGCCAGGGCAAGGGCAAGCAGGAAGAAAAAGCCGATGGTGTGGGTGCGGTCCGAAAACAACCGGGTGTCGCCGGCGTAATCCGTGCGAAAGTCTCCGCAGGGACGGGGATTGGAAACAGCCATTAGAGTCTCTCTATGTCTTTGGTGCCGAACAGTCCGTAGGGCTTGACCATCAGGAAGATGATCAGGACGTAGAACGGAGCGATTGCATACAGGTTGCCGAAGTGGAGGAACTGTCCGTCCACAAATTCCGCCATGTTTTCCAAAACGCCGATAATCAATCCGCCGATGACGGCGCCGACAATCGAATCCAGTCCGCCGACGATGGCTGCCGGGAACACCTTGATGCCGATGAACGCCAGGCTGTTGCTAACCGTGTTCACCATTCCCAGCACGATGCCCGCAACGCCCGAGACGACGGCGCTGATCGCCCAGGCCATCGCGAAGACGTTCTTTACGGAAATCCCCAGCGATTGTGCAACCTGCTGGTCGTAGGCGGTTGCGCGCATTGCCAGTCCCCAGCGCGAGCGTTTGAAGAAGATGTAGAAGGCAATCATGATAATGATCGAAGGCACGATGCTCATCAGGTAAGCCGTCTCTATATGCAGTCCGAATATTTCCAGGGTTTCCTGGCTGAAGACTTGGGGGAAGGGCTTGGCAAAACTGCCGAAGATCATGTTCAGGGCGGCTTGAAAGAAGATGGCCAGTCCGACTGTAACCATGACCACGCTGATGACGGACTCCCCGATCAGCGGACGCAGCACTATGGCTTGCAGCAAAATGCCGAACACCGTCATAAACGCCAATGTGACCAAAAAGCCCAGCCAGAACGGCAGCTCGAAATAAGTCAACAGGCTCAGGCAGGTCCAGGCTCCGACCAATAGAAATTCGCCCTGGGCGAAATTCACCACCTGGGTGGATTTGTAGACGAGCACAAAGCACATGGCCACGACGCCGTACAAGGATCCGACGATCAAGCCGTTGATCATTAACTGTATGAATAGTTCCATCTTATGCGGCCTTGTCCCGTGCAGTTTCCATTTTGATGATTTTCAAGAGGGTCACAATGCGCTGGCTGGTTCCGTCTTGAAAGTGGATGGTGGTGTCAATGTCCACCGCCTCCGCGTCACTATAGAGGCAATCGATGATATCGGCGTATTTTTCGGCAATCGTCTTGCGCCGGACTTTCTTGGTGCGGGTAAGCTCGCCGTCGTCCGCGTCCAGTTCCTTGTAAAGCAGAATGAACCGTTCGATGCGTTGATGCTCGGGCAAGGTCGCATTGACGAGCGCAACTTCTTTTTGGACCATGTCCTGGATTTCCGGTTTGGTGCAAAGATCGGAATATGTCGTAAAGGAAATCCGGTTCTTTTCAGCCCATTTCGATAGCACCGTAAAACGAATGCAGATCATCGCGGCCAGAAACGGACGCTCGTGTCCGAGAATGACGGCCTCGGCGATGTAAGGGCTGAACTTTAATTTGTTTTCAATGAACTGCGGACTGAAACGGTGCCGGCGGCTGGTCGTCGCCAAATCCTTTACCCGGTCAATCACCACCAAGTGCCCGGCCTTGTTGATGTAACCCGCGTCGCCGGAAAGAAGCCTGCCTTCGCTGTCCAGGTTTTCCGCGGTCGCTTCGGGGTTTTTGTAATATCCCTGCATCATGTTCGGATGGCGGGTGACAATCTCTCCCAGGCCGTCCTGGTCGGGGTCGTTAATGCTTAATTCGACTCCTTCAAAGGGAATCCCGACACTGTCAAAATCAACATCGTCGGGACGGTGCAGGGTATAGGCGCCCAGCAGTTCGGTTTGTCCGTACAATTGGCGCATGGGAACGCCCATTGCCAGGAAAAACTTGAACGTATCGGGCCCCAGGGCGGCGCCTCCGGTAGCGGCGCTGCGCATGTGACTCAGGCCCAAACGGTCACGCAGCGCCCGAAACAGAAGATATTCGGCAATCAGCGAGTGCTTGCCCTTTTCGACGGCCGCCAAACCGAGCTTCATGCCGAAATCATAAAGCTTCCGCTTCAGCCAACTCGAATCCATAATCCGGGCGCGGACGTCTCCGGCAAGCTGCTCCCACACCCTGGGCGCAAACAAGGCGAACGTCGGTCCGATCTCGCGCAGGTCATGCATGGTCACCTCGGGTTCTTCAACGAAGTTTACCTTCATCCGCGAAACCAAATTCCAGCCGATGCCGTACATCTGTTCCATGATCCACGGCAGGGGCAGGCTGCTGACATATTCGTCGTTTCCGTCTTTGGGATCGTTTTTCAGATAACAGACCGAATGGAGCAGCAATGCCCGGTGGTTGATCATCGACAGTTTGGGCTGCAGCGTTGTTCCCGATGTTGTGCACAAAACGGCCGTACGCTCCGGGTCGCCTTCCTTGATTAATTTCTGCCACGCATCGGGGTTTTCGGCTTGTATTTGCTTGCCCTTGGACAATAAATCCGAAAGCGGCCGCAGGCGCGGGTCGTCGTATTTTCTCATGCCGCGGGTATCGTCGTAAAAGATGTGCTTCACCCAGGGAATGCGGTCTTCCAGGTTAAGGAATTTATCCACCTGTTCTTCATCCTCGCAGAACACTATCGGGGATTTGGCATAATCCAGAAGATAGAGAAGTTCTTCTTCCAAAACATCGCGGTATATTCCGAGCGACATGCCGCCCGAAGCATGCACGGCAATCGCGGCAAACAACCATTCGGGGCGATTGTCTCCGATGATGGCTGCGGCCGGATGTTCGCCCAGGTCCATTTGTTTCAAAGCCAGGGCAATCGCGGCAACATTGTCTCGATACTCGCTCCAGGTCGTCGCTTGCCAGATGCCCAGGTTCTTTTCGCGCAGGGCGATGTCGCGGGGGAAGTGCTCCGCGTTGTACTCCAACAGGGCGTGGGTGGTGAGTTGCGCTGTAACGTGATCGTAGGAAGTCATGCGATGTCTTCCGCCTTGCCGAGATAGGCGTCTTTTACTTTGTCGTTGTTCATCACTTCCTCGGGCGAGCCCTCGGCGATTTTGCAACCGAAGTCCAGCACCATCACATGATCCGAAATATCCATCACCACGCCCATGTCATGCTCGATCATGATTACGGTCATGCCCAGTTCGGCGTTCAGGTCGTTGATATAGCGCGCCATGTCTTCTTTTTCTTCCAGGTTCATTCCCGCCATGGGCTCGTCGAGCAGGATCAGTTCCGGCTCGATCGCAATGGCCCGCGCCAGTTCAACCCGTTTTCTCAAACCGTAGGACAAGGTGCCCGCCTGCGCGTGGCGCACCTGCTGAAGCTCAAGAAAATCAATGATGTCTTCCACCTTGGCGCGGTGCCTCAGCTCTTCCTGTCGCGCGCCGAACCAGTAGAGCGAACCGGTGAGAAAATTGTTTTTCAACAAGTGGTGCCGGCCCACCATGATGTTGTCCAGAACGCTCATGTGACCGAACAGGGCTAAATTTTGGAACGTCCGCCCGATTCCCAATTGCGCGCGGCTGTTGATGGATTTGCCCTTCAGGCTTTTTCCCAAATATATGATTTCGCCTTCCTGGGGCTTGTAGCGTCCGGAGATGCAGTTGAGCATGCTGGTCTTGCCCGCACCGTTCATGCCTATGATGCTGTAGGTTTCTCCGCGACGAACGCGGAAACTCACGTCGGTGAGGGCTTTGATGCCGCCGAAACGCAGACTCACGTTTTCCGACGCAAGCACATATTCGGCTTCCGGGGAGCGGTTGCTGTTTAGGGTCATTCTTTCAATCTTGCAGGCATTCGCGTTATTAACCAGGAGGATTATGGAGCAAAATGCATTATTTGTGCAAATTGCAGCCAACGGCGTGCCTCTTTTGTTCCGTTCTGCGCACTTGGGCGAAGTTTGTATATGCCGACTGTCACCTCGATAGTCGTTTTTGCAACGCCTCTTTCTTGCGATCCCAAAATCCTGCATCGGGTTCAAAAGGCTCTGCGCCTGCCAACCTTTCCTCGAGTAGATTTTCAATTCGAACCTTTTCTCGGTAATCACGAATGAGGCTTGCAATAAAAGCATTCACATCGGTGATTTGGCCGGACCGGACCGCTTCATCAATCCACGCCCGCTCGTCAGGGTCCAGAAACACAGTCAGGTATTCGGTAGCCACGGTACATTCTCCCTTCTTTGGTTGCACGACTGCTCATGATGGACAAATTTCAAGAATTTTCCAAGGCTTATCCGGGGCGGCGGGCGAATCACTCGAATCGGATTTTTCGCGCAAATGCGCGGAATATCCCGGGTAATTGTGATTAAAAGAGAAAAAATAAAAAAATTTATTGACTCAATATATTTACCTGCTAATCTGTCCCTTATGAACACCGCATATGAAACTTTGTTGAAAAGAAAAAACCTCAGCCTGACGGCCGTGCGCCTGTCTCTTTTGGAGGTCGTGGAACAGAATCCGCACTCTTGTGCGAATCACATTTACGAAGCCGTAAAGAAGAAAATTCCAACGGTCAGCATACAGGCCGTTTACAACAATTTAAATGCGCTGACGGATGCCGAAATCATCAGGGAAATAAAACCCAAAGGACATGTTTCGCTTTATGAAACAAGAGTCGCGGACAACCATCACCACGTCATTTGCAGAAATTGCGGAAAAGTTAAAGACACGAATTGCCTCGGCAGCGCGCCATGCCTGTCGCCGGAGAGCGACCATGGATTTGCCTTGGATGAAGCGGAGATCGTTTTTTGGGGGATATGTCCTGAATGTCAAACCAACCCAAACGAAAAGAAGGAGAAGCAATTATGAGTAGTGTTTCGGAAAACAGCGGCAACGGCGCGGGCAAGTGCCCCGTTATGCACGGAGGCATGACCTCGACAACGACAACGAATACCAGATGGTGGCCGCAGGCGCTCAATCTGGATATTTTGCATCAGCACGACGGAAAAACGAATCCGTTCAACAACGGCTACGACTATCGAAAGGAAGTTCAAGGACTTGATTTCGATGCGTTGAAAAAAGACATGCATGCGCTGATGACAAGCAGCCAGGAATGGTGGCCTGCCGACTGGGGGCATTACGGCGGTCTGATGATACGCATGGCGTGGCACGCCGCAGGCACTTATCGCACCGCGGACGGCCGCGGCGGGGGAGGCACGGGCAATCAACGCTTTTCGCCCCTCAACTCGTGGCCGGACAATGCCAATCTGGACAAGGCGCGCCGCCTGTTGTGGCCTATCAAGAAAAAATACGGCAACAAAATAAGCTGGGCGGATTTAATCATTCTGGCGGGAACGGCCGCGTATGAAAGCATGGGCCTCAAAACATACGGTTTTGCGTTCGGGCGCGAAGATATTTGGCACCCCGAAAAAGACACCTATTGGGGCTCGGAAAGGGAATGGCTGGCGCCGAGCGACGAGCGTTATGAAAACGTTGAGGACCCGTCCACAATGGAAAATCCCCTTGCGGCCGTTCAGATGGGCTTGATCTATGTGAATCCGGAAGGCGTGAACGGGCAGCCCGATCCGTTAAAGACGGCGGCGCAAGTGCGGGAAACTTTCGCCCGGATGTCGATGGACGACGAGGAAACCGTCGCTCTGACCGCCGGCGGACACACGGTCGGGAGAAGTCACGGAAACGGCAGCGCCGAATTACTCGGAGCCGATCCCGAAGGCGCCGATGTGGCCGAGCAGGGTTTGGGGTGGAACAACCACGCCAAACGCGGAATTGGCCGCGATACCGTTACAAGCGGCATTGAAGGCGCATGGACGACCCATCCGACGAAGTGGGACAACGGCTACTTCTCCATGTTGTTCGAGCATGACTGGGAGTTGAAAAAATCTCCTGCCGGATCATGGCAGTGGGAGCCGGTCAACATCAAGGAGGAAGACAAGCCTGTTGATGTGGAAGATCCTTCCATTCGTTACAATCCGATCATGACCGATGCGGACATGGCGATGATAAAGGATCCTGCCTATCGCAAAATATCGGAGCGCTTCTACAAGGATCCCGCTTATTTTTCGGAAACCTTTGCACGCGCCTGGTTCAAATTGACCCACCGCGACATGGGACCGAAGGTTCGCTACATCGGCCCCGATGTTCCCAAGGAAGATTTGATCTGGCAGGACCCCGTTCCCGCCGGAAACAAAACCTACGACATCGAGGCGGTTAAGGAAAAAATCGCTTCTAGCGGATTGTCCGTCGGTGACATGGTTGCGACCGCATGGGACAGTGCGCGAACCTTCCGCGGCTCGGACATGCGCGGCGGTGCCAACGGCGCGCGTATTCGTCTCGCGCCGCAAAAGGACTGGCAGGGCAACGAGCCCGAAAGACTCCGGCACGTGCTCTCCGTTTTGGAGCCGATTGCGTCCCAGGCGAACGCGAGCATAGCGGACGTCATTGTCCTTGCCGGAAATGTCGGCATTGAGAAGGCGGCCAAGGCTGCAGGCTTCAATGTCACCGTTCCTTTTGTTCCCGGGCGCGGGGATGCCACGGACGAAAGCACGGATGCGGACTCCTTTGCCGCTCTGGAGCCGGTTGCCGACGGATATCGAAACTGGCTCAAGAAGGACTATGTGGTTAGTGCGGAAGAGTTAATGCTCGACCGCACGCAACTGCTTGGTTTGACCGCGCCGGAGATGACGGTGCTGGTCGGCGGCATGCGGGTGCTTGGCACGAACCATGGCAATGCAACGCACGGCGTGTTCACGGACCGCGAGGGCGCTTTGACGAACGACTTCTTCGTCCATCTCACGGACATGGCGTACAGCTGGAAACCGGCGGGCGGCAATCTCTTCGATATCTGCGAACGCAAAAGCGGAGATGTGAAGTGGACGGCGACGAGAGTCGATTTGGTCTTCGGATCCAACTCCGTTCTGCGCTCCTATGCGGAAGTCTACGCCCAGGACGATAACAAGGAAAAATTCGTTCATGATTTCATTGCCGCATGGACGAAAGTGATGAATGCGGATCGTTTTGATGTTGCCTGAACCCGAGGCGGTGTAAAAGAAAAAGGCGCCGACTTTCCGTTGGCGCCTTTTTTTATCGGCAGGGTTCGTTGCGCCGGATGCTTCTGCATGCATCCGGAAATCGCCGGCATTAACTTTCCGGCGGCGCGCCTCCTTCGCTCTCGCGGCGCTCGATGAATTTAACAAGTGCTTCGAGTCGCTCGGGTGCAAGCATCTGCTCCGGTTCGGCGTTTACGATGTTTTCCCAAACAGCCGTTGCCCGCGTGTTGGCGTCCAGAGATCCTTCCTCGCTCCAACGGCCGAAGTTAACGTAACTGTGGACGACCGGCTCGTAAAATTCCGTGTTGTAACGCTCCATCGTCTGCGGCGCGGCAAAGAAATGCCCCATCGGATGGACTTGCGAAAGCGCCTTTTCGAATCCGATCTCGTCCGCGCCCGCCCGGCTGCCCGCGCACAACTCCGCAACCATGTTCAGCACGTCAACGTCCGTGATGAGTTTTTCATATGAGACCGTCAAGCCGCCCTCCAGCCAGCCGCCCGCGTGCATTATGATGTTTGTGCCCGCGAGCAGGCATCCCCACAGGCCGAATTGGTTTTCATTTGCGGCCTGCGCGTCATTAATGTTGGCCGCCGAGCCCGCGGCCGAGCGCCACGGCAAGCCCAGCAGTCTTACCATCTGGCCCGCGGCCAGCGATGCTTGAAAATGGGTCGGAGTCCCGAACGCGGGAGCTCCGGACTTCATGTCCACATTTGAAGTGAACGTCCCGTAGGTCACCGGTGCGCCGGGCTTGGCAAGCTGGGTGAGCGTTATCGCGGCCATCGCCTCTGCATGGCTGAGCGTGATGGCTCCGGCAACCGTTATCGGCGCCATCGCGCCCATCAGCGTGAACGGCGTGATTATCGACATCTGGCCGTGGCGGGCAAAATCTATCAAGCCTTGCGCCATCGGAATGTCAATCGTCCGGGGCGAGTTCGTGTTAATCACCGTGAAGGAATGAACATCGGCTTTCAGTTCCTCATCCGTGAGACCGCGTGCAATCGCAAGCATTTCGAAGTTGTCCATTGCCTGCGGCGTTCCGCGGGAGAAGAAAAACGGCAGTTTGTCCGTCACCTCAAACTGCGTGCGGGTCGTGTAATAGTGGCGCACGTTTGTCGGAACATCCTGCGGCTCGACCGAAGGCGACATCATGTGCAGCACGTCGTAATGCTGTGTGATGCGGGTGTATTCACGGAAATCCCGCGCCGAACCCGGACGGCGTCCGCGCTTGAGGTCGTTCGCATGGGGCGCGGCCGCGCCCGGCTGGAACACCAGCGATCCCTGCTCTAGGGTGATATCCCGAAGCCGCGAACCTCCGCGGCAGGTGAACGACTTTGGCGCGCTCGAAATCGCAGCCTCGACTATGTCGCGTCCGATATAAACCATTTCGTCTTCGACGCGCGCGCCTCCCGCCGCAAAAATTTCACGGGCCTCGGGGAGCAACACGCGAATGCCGAGCTCCTCGAGTATCCGCAACGAAGCGGCGTGCATGTTCATCGCCTCGTCGTCCGAAAAGACCGACATGGGCGGGAAGGGGTTTTTCAATTGCCGGTAGTTAACATCCCGCTTGGATGTCGGCGCCTCCTTCTCGCGCGAACGGCGGCGCGAACGGCGTGGTTGCGGAGAGGCGGGAGCGGTCATGACGGCTTGTTCCTCATGACAAGCCCTTCCGGGTCATAAGGCGAGTGCGCAATCACGCGCGCATTGCGTTCAACGCCGACAATGTGGGTCGTAAGCTGCGTGCCTTCGACGGCGTGCTCGCGCGCGACCATAGCCATCGCAAGCGATTTGCCGAGCGTGTGGCCATAACCGCCCGAAGTGACAAAGCCGACGCGCTTGTTGTCTTTCCACACCGGTTCGTAACCGTCGGCATCAGAGTCGCCGTCCGAAATCTCAAGGGTGACGAGCAGCTGTGCCGCGCTGTTGGTGTCGCGTTCCTTGAGAGCGGCGTCGCGGCCGATGAAGTCGCAATTCTTGTCCCACGCAATCCATCTGTCCATTCCGGTTTGCGCGGGGGTGTAGCCTTGCGTGAATTCCTTCGACCAAATGCCGAAACTTTTCTCCAGTCGCAGCGACAACAATGCATTGTAGCCGACCTCGCGCAAGCCCGTCCCTTCGCCGGCTTCGAGCAACAGGCGCCGCAGTCCGATGTGCTCGCCGGCGTTGCAGTGAATCTCGTAGCCCAACTCGCCCATCACCGAAAGACGCCCGACCTTCGTGCGGATGAGTCCGATGTCGAACTTGCCGCAGCCCATAAAGTTCAGGTCTTTGATGTCGCCGTCGGTAACAACGCGCTCCATTACTTTCAAACTGTTCGGCCCCGAGAGAGAAAACCCGACCACCGCATCCGAAATGTCACGCAACGCGACGCCTTCGCGCATATGCTGGTGAAACCAGCGCAAGTGCCACTCGCGCAGATAATATGAACCCATGATCCACCAGACGCCGTCCCCCCAATTAAACAATGTCAGATCGCCCTTGAGTCTTCCGTTCGGTGCAAGCATCGGGGCAAGGCGTGCGCGTCCGGGAGCGGGCAGCTTGCATGCCATCGTTTCGTCCAGCCAGGCCTGCGCCTGCTCGCCCGTTACTTCGAAACGCGAGAAGCCCGAAATATCCAGCAGACCGACGGCTTCGCGCACCGCCCGGCATTCCTCCGCAACGATGTCATGGGCGTTTGATCGCTTCAACGTGGGCGTTTCCTCAAAACCGGCGGGTGCGAAATACAACGGAACCTCAAGACCGTAGCTCTCGCCCCAATGGGCTCCTGCGGCTTTCATGTCGCTGTAGGCCGGCGACATCTTTAATGGACGTCCCGCCGGGAGCTGCTCGTTGGGGTACGTCATCACGAACCGGCGCGAATAAAACTGCCCGGTCGTCTCTTTGATGAATCGCTTGTTGCGGGCGTAGTCGCCGTATCGCGCCACATCCATCGCCCATGCATCCGCCTCGGGCTCGCCGAATATCATCCACTCCGCAAGCGTCTTGCCCACGCCTCCGCCCTGCAAGAAGCCCGCCATCACCGCGCAGGCGCACCAGTAACCCCGCTTGCCCCGAACCGGACCGACCAGCGGGTTGCCGTCGGGCGAAAATGTAAATGCACCGTTCACCCATGTCTTAACGCCGACTTCGTTCAAAACAGGATAACGCGCAAATGCCAATGTCAGTTCGTTCTCGAGCCGCTCGGTTTGTTCCTGGAATAATTCCATCCCGTAGTCCCAGGGTGCGCCGTCCATCGCCCAATGTTCATGCTGGATCTCGTAAATGCCAAGCAGCACGCCCTTTTGGTCCTGGCGTAGGTAGGTGAAGCCTTCGAGGTCCACGCACATGGGAATCTCGGAATCCGTCTTTTCCAACATCGGGATGCTGTCCGAAACGAGATAATGGTGTTTGAGCGGCGAAACCGGCAGTTCAATTCCGGCCATCCGTCCGACCTGCTTCGCCCACAAGCCCGCCGCATTCACGACATGCTCGCAAGTCACAACACCCTTGTCCGTGACGACGCGCCATCCGTCCGCCGTTTGTTCCAAAGATTCAACGCGCGTGTGTTCGAAATACTCGGCGCCGCGATTTTTCGCCGCGCGTGCGTAAGCGTGAACCGTGCCGGTCGTGTCCACATAACCTTCGCGGTCCGCCCACATGCCCCCTTCGAGGCCGTCGGGACTCATAATCGGATTCAACTCGGCCGCTTCTTCCGGCGTGACCAGCCGGCAGTCCTCAATCCCGATTGACTGGAACACGCGGTAGTTCGATTGCAGCCATTCCCACCGCTCCGGCGTTCCGGCAAGCACCAATCCGCCGGTCATGTGCAGGCCGATGTCCTGTCCCGATTCTTCTTGAATCTCGGAGAGAAGGTCAATGGTGTACGCCTGAAGCGCCGCCATGTTCGGGTCCGCATTCAGCGCATGTATCCCGCCGGCTGCATGCCACGACGAGCCGGCCGTCAATACCGAACGCTCCAGCATGCAGACATCCGTCCAGCCGAATTTCGCAAGGTGATACAACACCGACGAACCGACAACTCCGCCCCCGATTACAACAACCCGGTAATGCGACTTCATTCCACTTCCTCCGTGCTTGTGTCTACCCGGAGATTAATCGAGATTCGCGCCGGGAGTCCAGCATAATTGTTGCATATACCAAAATACAGGCGTGGTATAATGGGCGGCATGACCGCAGAATTTCGCAACCACCTGGACGGCATCCTCGCCGAAATCGAAGCCGACGGGCTCACCAAGCGCGAGCGCCTGATCACCTCCGCCCAGGCGGGGCGCATCAGCGTGCGGCGCGACGGGGAGGAGCGCGAAGTCATCAATCTCTGCGCGAATAATTATCTCGGGCTCGCAAATCATCCGCGTCTCATCGAAGCCGCAACCCGCGCTATGTCCGACCACGGATACGGCATGGCGTCCGTGCGGTTCATTTGCGGCACGCAGGACCTGCATCGGGAACTCGAGACGGCGCTGGCGCGATTCCTCGGACAGGACGATGCGATTTTGTTCGCAGCGTGCTTCGATGCCAACGGCGGACTTTTCGAGCCTTTGTTGACGGAAGAAGACGCGGTGGTTTCCGATAGTTTAAACCACGCCTCCATCATTGACGGCATTCGTTTGTGCAAGGCGCAACGATACCGGTTCGCCAACTGCGATATGGATGATCTCGAGGCGAAATTGAAAGAAGCGCGCGCGGCGGGTGCGCGTTTCATCATGATTGCAACCGACGGGGTCTTCTCCATGGACGGAACGATCGCCAAACTTCCCGATATCACAAGGCTTGCGAAAAAATACGATGCAGTCGTGATGGTTGATGACTGTCACGCAACCGGAATCATCGGCTCGAAGGGCGCAGGAACGCCGTCGCATTACGGCGTTGAGGTCGACATCATAACCGGAACGCTCGGCAAAGCCCTGGGCGGCGCACTCGGCGGATATATCGCCGCGTCCAAACCGGTCATCGATCTCTTGCGCCAGCGTGCGCGTCCCTATCTATTCTCCAACGCGCTGCCGCCCACGGTTGTTGCCGCAAGCATCGAAGCTCTGAAATTGGTGGAAGAGGGCGATGCGTTACGCAAGCAACTCTTTGATAACGCAAACTATTGGCGTGCGGGACTCTCGAATCTCGGTTTTACGCTTCTGCCCGGCGAGCATCCCATCATTCCGGTTATGCTCGGAGACGCGCGGTTAAGTCAGGAAATGTCGCGGCAACTTTATCAACGCGGCGTCTACGTCGTCGGCTTCATCTATCCGGTCGTGCCCATGGGGCAGGCTCGAATCCGAACACAAATGAACGCGGCCCTGACGCGCGAAGACCTGGACGCGGCGCTTGAATCTTTCGCCGAAGTCGGACGACAACTCGGAGTTATAACATGACCGAAACCATGAAATGCCTTGTGAAATCGAAACCCGAAGCCGGGCTCTGGATGGAGGAGCGTCCCGTTCCTGAAATCGGTGACGATGACGTTCTCATCCGAATCGCCAAGACCGGCATCTGCGGAACCGACATCCACATCTGGAACTGGGACGAGTGGGCGCAAAAAACCATCCCGCTCGGACTCATCATCGGGCATGAATTCGTCGGTGAAATCGCAGAAGTCGGGCGCAACGCCAAAAATCTCAAAGTCGGCCAGAGGGTTTCCGGCGAGAGCCACTTGATCGGCCGCCAATCAAGACAGTCGCGGGCCGGGCGTTTCCATCTCGATCCCGAAACCCACGGCATCGGAGTCAATGTCGATGGAGCTTTCTGCGAGTATTTGAAGTTCCCCGCATTCAACGTCGTGCCGCTTCCCGATGCCATCACCGACGACATTGGCGCCATCCTCGATCCGCTCGGCAACGCCGTGCACACGGCGTTGCTCTTTGATCTCGTCGGCGAGGATGTGCTTATCACCGGCGCGGGGCCCATCGGCATTATGGCCGCAGCCGTTGCGCAACACATCGGCGCACGGCACACCGTTATTACGGACGTCAATCAACAGCGTCTCAATCTGGCCGCCAAGTTGAGCAATGTTGTAACCGTTAACGTCACCGATACCGATTTAAGTGACGTCATCAAAAGCCTCGATATGAAGCAGGGCTTCGATGTCGGGCTTGAAATGTCCGGAAACGAACAGGCTTTCAAGCAGATGGTAGAATCCATGATAACCGGCGGGCGAATCGCCATGCTCGGAATCCCGAAGGGCGCCTCGACCGTGGATTGGACGCCCATCGTCTTCAAATCCCTCACCATCCAGGGGGTCTACGGGCGCGAGATATTCGAGACCTGGTACAAGATGATAGCCCTGCTTGAAAGCGGTCTCGACATCTCCCCCATTATCACGCACCGCTTCTCCGCCGAGGATTTTGAGAA